>JAENVV010000102.1 GCA_016650365.1 Acidimicrobiia bacterium | reverse complement strand
ACCGAGATGTCCTTCGCTCATGGAGAAGTCGTGGAGTTCGCCGGCTATCGCATCGGCTTCGTCGGTGGTGCCCATGCGGCTCCGCTGGAGGGCTCAATCTCGGTCTCAGAATCTGACGTTGAATCGATGTTGAGCAGTTTCGGCTACGTGGATATTCTCTGCTCCCACATTCCGCCGGCCATTGACCCCCTCCGGGTCGACGTCATCACCGGGCACCGGGAGCGGGCCAGTCAGGCACTACTCGACTACGTCAAGGCAACTCAGCCCGAATACCACCTGTTCGGTGACGTCCATCAACCCCAGGCCGCCCGCTGGAAGATCGGGTCGACACACTGTCAGAATGTGGGCTACTTTCGGGCTACCGGGCGTCCGTTCGAACTTCCCGACCGCTTCTAACCCGGATGAACCCCGGTCCAGGTAGCCCGGTGCTCCGCTAGCCTCTACGGAACGCAAGTCAGAGGTACCAACATGTCCGACGGGACCGTCCAGAACATCGAAATCAGTGCCCCCATAGAGTTGGTGTACGAAGTCGCCGCAAACCTGGCGCTCTATCCCGACTGGGCGAACAGTGTCAAAGGTGTCGAGGTGCTTGAAACGGATGCCGATGGGTCGCCGCGCCGGGCTCAGTTTCGAGTCGACGCCATGCTCAAGGAGATCAGCTATGAGCTGGTTTACGAGCATGAAGCGCCTCATCTCATGTCATGGACCGCCGTTCCCGGGCCGGACATAGAGGCGATGGAAGGCTCATACGAATTCTCTGAGACCGATGACGGGGGCACATCTGTCGTCTACGCCCTTCAGGTCGAGACCACCCTCGTGATCCCGGGGTTTTTGCGGAAACAAGCCGAAAAGACGCTCGTCTCAACTGCCTTGCGGGGGCTCAAACGCCGCGCTGAGTCACTGGCGCGCGAATGAGGGTCCTGCTCGTCACCGGCAAAGGTGGCGTAGGGAAAACAACCGTTTCAGCCGCGACCGCGTTGGCGTCGGCCGATGCCGGGTATCGGACGCTCGTGACATCGACCGACCCGGCTCACAGTCTGGCTGACGCGTTCGATCTTCCACTCGGGGACACGCCGAGCGAGGTGGTCCCCAACCTCGACGGTCAGCAAATTGACGGTCAGCGGCAACTCGCCAAACACTGGGGTCAGATAGACGACCAACTGAAGGCCGTATTCAATTGGGGTGGGGTAACCGGGATCGAAGCCGAAGAGTTTCTGGTGTTTCCTGGCATGGATGAGCTGTTTGCTCTCCTTGAGGTCAATGACCATGTTCGGTCCGGCAAATATGACGTGATCGTGGTCGACTGCGCACCAACGGCCGAGACGCTGCGACTGCTCAGCCTCCCCGAGGTTCTGTCGTGGTATTTCGAACGGGTGATGCCGACCGAACGCAAGATCATGCGGGCGGCCCGACCAGTGCTTGAGCGGGTCACGAAGCTTCCGATGCCCTCAGAGGCGGTGTTTGCAGCAGCTGACAACATCTTTGCGAACATCGAGGCCGTCAAACGTTTGCTCGCTGACAGCTCGATCACGACTGCCCGGATCGTCATCAACCCCGAGAAGATGGTCGTCAATGAGGCAAGGCGAACCTACAGCTACCTCAGTCTCTTCGGATACGCGGTTGACGCAGTCATCGTGAACCGGGTACTCCCCGACAGCATCGATGACCCGTACTTCAAGGAATGGCAGCGGGTCCAGGCCCGCCACCTCGTGTCGATTGACGAATCATTCCCCGATACGAGCCGGCTCCGGCTACGCCTGTTTGACGAAGAGATGGTCGGGCTCGACCGGCTCAGAATTCTGGGCGGTGAGTTGTTCGGGGATCATGATCCGATTGCCAGCTATGAAGCGAGGCCACCGTTCGTCGTCACCGAGGAAGGGAGTGACGTCATCATGACGTTGACCGTCGGGTACGCAGATGAGGGCGAGCTCGATGTCATACGGCATGGAGACGAGCTGTACGTAACCGTCGGCCCGTACCGCCGGGCATTTATCCTCCCGGATTCGCTGAAGCGACGGATCGTGACCGGAGCGAAGTTGTCTGGTGTTGAACTCAAAGTACGGTTCTCCTTAGAAGAGACCACCGGTTGAGCGGTCCAGTCGCGATCGGGGTTGATCTGGGCGGTACCAAGATGGTCGCGGGTCGAGTTACCCCGGATGGAATGATCTCAGACCTCGTCATCCGACCCCGCCCGACAAATGCCGCGGCCATGCTCATCGAACCGTTTGAGATCGTCGACTCCCTCATTACGCCTTCAACCGTCGCGATTGGCCTTGGAGTGGCGGGCCTCGTCGATAGCCGGAGCGGCCGATTGGCGTGGGGACCCAACGTTCCCGGTGAGAACCTCGCCTTCGGGGATCTTGCCGAGGATCGCTTTGGCCTCCCGGTCGCGGTGGACAACGATGCCAACTGTTGGGCACTCGCCGAAGTAACGGTCGGCGTCGCGGCAGGATTTGACCATGTCGTCGTGCTAACCCTGGGAACCGGCATCGGCGGTGGGATCATTACCAACGGTGAGGTGTATCGCGGTAACGCCTTTGCCGGGGAATTCGGCCACATGGTTGTCGATCCGGGCGGCCTGGTGTGCACTTGTGGGAACCGGGGCTGCTGGGAAACCCTCGTTTCAGGTCGACGGCTCGATGAACTCGCCCGTCGGATCGTTGAAGACGAGCCCGAGGGCGCCGTGGCTCAGTTGGCCGGCGGCGATCGGGCCGTCGGCCGGCATCTGCTGGGACCGGCCTTGTCCGGTGATCGGGCGGCTGTCGAAGCGTACCGCCTGGTGGGCGACTGGCTGGGACGAGGTTTGGCTTCCCTGGCCGCCGTCCTTGATCCCCAGTTGTTTGTGATCGGCGGTGCGGTCGCCGAGGCCGACGATCTCGTGCTCGGCCCGGCCAGGATCGCCTTTCTGGCAGCGCTGGAGGGTGCCGGTCACCGACCGACGCCGACCATCGTAAAGCGTCACCTGGGGGCGGCCGGCGGTGCAGTTGGGGCAGGCTTGGCAGGGCATTGGCTCGTAAGCAACCCATAAAGCGGTATCCTGTCGTCGTATGGCAGAACCTCTACGACCTGACGACGTGTTAGCCCCTGATGGGACCGTGCTTCGGCGCTATGGGCCGATCCTGCTCGAAGGGGCACTGGCGCTTCCGAACCTCGCCAAGCTTCTGGTGCGTTTGGTTCGTGATCCCCGGGTTCCGGTTCGTTCGAAGGTGCTGATGGTCGGCACGCTCGCCTATCTGGTGACTCCGCTTGATCTCATCCCGGATATCCCGGTGATCGGGCAGACCGACGACCTACTCCTCATCGCCTACTCGCTCAATCACCTCATCAAGACGGCGGGCCGCGACGTCATAACCGAACACTGGGATGGAAGCCAGGATGTCTTGGCCTTGATCGAGAACCTGGTCGGCCTTGGTACCAACCTCATGCCGTCGAGGCTTCGCAAGATCCTGGACCGTTTCGCCAGCTAGGACCCGTTAAGCTGGGTCCTGTCACGAGGAGAATCTGTTGGAGTTCCGTCGCATAGGAAACCTACCGCCTTATGTTTTCGCCCAGATCAATCAGCTGAAAGCTGAGGCCCGTCGGGCTGGTCGAGACGTCGTCGATCTGGGATTTGGTAATCCGGATATTCCTACCCAGGACATCGTCGTCGACAAGTTGTGCGAAGCCGCCCAGGTCGGTAAGAACCATCGGTATTCGCAATCACGCGGAATACCCAACCTGAGAAAGGCGGCCGCCGATCGCTATCAGCGTCGGTTCGGCGTCACTCTCGATCCGGAAACCGAAGTCATCAGCACGATCGGCGCCAAAGAAGGGCTGTCGCACCTCATGTGGACGCTCGTCCAGAAGGGCGATGTAGCGCTCGTACCCGAACCGTCCTATCCCATTCATATGTATGCGCCGTTGTTGGCTGGGGCTGAGGTCCGCAGGGTCCCGGTGTCAGCCGGAGACGAGTACTTCGACGCCTTGGCAGCGGCGTTCCTGGACAGCTGGCCGCGGCCAAGAGTCATCATCACGTCATTTCCTCACAACCCCACCACGGTATGTGTGAATCTCGATTTTTTCGAGAGGTTGGTCGATTTCGCCAAGGAACATGACGTCTTCCTGGTTCATGATTTTGCATATGCAGATATCGCGTTTGACGGATATCGGCCGCCATCTCTTTTGCAGGCGCCCGGCGCCAAGGACGTGGGAGTCGAGCTGTACACGCTTACCAAGAGCCACTCAATGGCCGGCTGGCGGGTCGGTTTCGTTCTCGGGAATCGGGAAATGGTCGGTGCGTTGGCCAAACTCAAGTCATACCTTGACTATGGCACGTTCCAGCCGATTCAGATTGCGTCCATCATCGCCCTGAATGAGGGTGACGATCACGTCCTCGAGGTCAATGCCATCTACGAGAAACGGCTCAACATTCTCATTGATGGCCTCAATCGGGCTGGTTGGGTGATCGAGAAACCCAAGGGCACGATGTTCGTTTGGGCCCCGATCCCGCCGGCCTATTCGCACATGGGATCGCTCGACTTCACGGTTCATCTGCTCGAAAACGCCAATGTGGCGGTTTCGCCCGGGGTGGGGTTTGGCACGCATGGAGAAGGCTTCGTCCGATTTGCCCTCGTGGAAAACGAACATCGGATCGGCCAGGCGGTCCGCTCGATTCGTGAGATGATGGCGTCAGAGACCGAGCGGAACGTACGCCTTTGATACGTAATCGGCGACCATGCGAAGTGACGAGAAGTCGCCGGCACTTGAGGCCATAGCTTCCTTCATGAGTTGCACCCAGCCAAGTGGAATGCCACTGTCGTCGCGGTCATAGAACAACGGTACGATCTGTTCCTGAAGTAGCTGGTAAAGAGCGATCGCATCCTCGGCGTCCTGTTTGCCGTGGTCGCCAATGTCTGTCTCGTGTCCAAACGCCCAGCCGTTCTTTCCGTTGAATCCTTCGATCCACCAGCCGTCAAGAACTGACAGATTGAGGACGCCGTTCATGGCCGCTTTCATCCCTGACGTGCCCGAGGCCTCCTCAGGAGGGCGAGGGTTGTTCAGCCAGACGTCGACCCCCTGAACGAGGAACCTGGCCATCCGAATGTCGTAGTCCTCGAGCAGGTACACATGGCCTTTGAGTTCGGGTGAGTGAGACAACTCATGGATGTGTTTGATGAGGGCCTGACCCTCCTGGTCGGCCGGGTGAGCCTTCCCGGCGAACACCAGCTGGACCGGTCGGTCCGGGTTTGTGAGTATCGCCTGGAGCCATGGCACGTTATGGAAGAGGAGGGTGGCCCGCTTGTATGTAGCGAACCGTCGAGCAAAGCCGATGGTCAACCGGTCAGAAGGCATCATCCGGTCGACCGAGCGGAGCTCGTCGGGGGAGCCGCCGTGTCGGGCGAGCTGGCTCCGGATTCGTCCCTGGGCGAAGGTGGAGAGCACATCCTTGCGGTTCTGGTGGGCGTCCCAGACCTCCTGGTCAGGCAAGTCGCGGATGATATCGGCCGTCTTGGGGTCTTCGATGAGGCTGGTCGACCAATCCGCCCCGACCGTTTCCCGGATCAGACGCTTGAGAGGTCTGCTTAGCCAGGTGGGCGGATGAACTCCGTTGGTGATGCCGTATCCCGGTGTGGTCAACAAGTGGGACCAATCACGGTCGACGATCTCTCCGTGTCGTTCCGACACGCCGTTGACCGAACTCGCCAGTCCGATTGCCAGAGCGCCAAGGTCGAACATGGTGGAGTCGCCCTTGCGAGAGCTGGCCAGGTGTCGGAGGTGATCGAGATCTGCGCCGACCGAGTTGGGCCAATGCCCGAGATACTTTTCGGCCAGGCCAAAATCGAAGCGTTCGTTTCCGGCCGGGACAGGTGTATGGAGCGTGAAGAACGTGCTGGAACGGACCGCCCGCTCTGCCTCGTCAATCTTCATGCCACCGGCCACATGTTCACGGATACGCTCAAGGAGACTCATGGCGGCGTGGCCCTCGTTGACGTGCCAGACAGCAGGTTCAATGCCCAAAGCTTGGAGGGCTCGTACGGCGCCGACGCCGAGAACGTATTCCTGACAGAACCGCGCTTCGCGGCCCCGTACATAGAGCATTGAGGTAATCGGCCGATCCGACGGATCGTTCTCCATGATGTCGGTATCGAGGAGGAGCAGCGAGACCCGCCCCACGGACAGAACCCATACGGCGGCTTTGACGACCCGCCCTGGAAAGTCGAGGGAGACCTTGAGATGTCCGCCGGTCGGCGAGGCCACCGGTCGGACGGCCAGGCGGGCTATGTCGAGGATGGGGTTCAGGTTCTGCTGACTACCAATCGCACCGATCTGCTGGCGGAAATACCCGCGCCGGTACAGGAGTCCGACGCCGACGAATGGCACACCGAGGTCTGAGGCAGATTTCGTGTGGTCACCGGCGAGGACACCAAGGCCACCCGAGTACATCGGCAACGACGAATGAATGCCGAACTCTGCGCAAAGATAGGCAACCGAGGTATCGCCGGTCCCGTGATTTCGCTTGTACCAGGTGTCCTTGGCTGACATGTACGCGTCAAAACGTCGAACGGTGTTTGCATACTGATCGGCAAAGGATTCCGATTCGGCCAGACGTTGCCAGGTCGCACGGTCGACCGCTCCGAGCATTTCGACCGGATTCCTGTACCGATCCCAGAGTTGTGTATCAACCGCTCGCCAAAGGTCGGCTCCGGGCTCATCCCAACTCCACCAGAGGTTGTAGGCGAGATCGTATAGACGACCGAATCGCTCGGGAATAGGTAGTTCGGTGGTAGCGAGCGTCGGGATCTGAATGGACACGATGGGTAATACCTTGATGGGGAGAGGGGAGTGTAAACACCTGTTCGAGACAAGACGAACCCTCCCGACCGACTGCGGGTCCACTGAGTAACCTGGTCAAACCTGGCCGAGTCGAAGAAGGTGTTCCATGAATTACGCATTGCTCTTTCCAGGTCAGGGTGCCCAATACGTCGGTATGGGGAGTCACCTGTTCGAAGCGGATCCTCGTCTTCTCGTTGATCGAGCAGACGAGCTTCTTGGTTGGTCTCTCAAGCAGATGTGTCTCGATGGCCCCGAAGACGCACTCACCCGGACGGAGCATGCTCAGCCGGCTCTCTACGCCCTCGCCTTCGCTCAATGGGAGGCTTTTTCAAAACGAGTGCGTATCCCCCCGATCGCCGCGGCTGGTCACTCGCTCGGCGAATACACCGCACTGACGGCAGCCGGGGTTCTGAGTTTTGATGACGGTCTGCGACTGGTTGCCAAGCGGGGCCAGGCGATGGCTGCCGCCGCCGACCGGGAGCCGTCAGCGATGGCTGCCCTGTTGGGGGCTGCCCCGGACGTTGCCGAAGCGATCGCTGCTGAACGGCGGGAATCCGGGGGTCGTCTGTGGGTTGCCAACCTCAACGCTCCCGGTCAAGTGGTGGTGGCTGGTGGCGAACCCGATATTGACTGGGTGGTCGACAACGCTCGCTATCTCGGGGTCAGAAGGGCGGTCAAGCTCAACGTGGCAGGAGCCTTCCATACGCCTTTCATGGCTCCCGCTGCCCGGGAGTTGGCCGCCGCCGTTGCGGACGTAGCGTTTGGGACGGCTCGATTCGACGTATACGGAAATGTGACTGCCGCACCCTTGGTCGGGCCGGTGGGGGACACTCTGGTTGAACAGCTAACGTCGCCAGTCCGCTTTGAGGAGTCTTTGGCGAACATGGCCGAGGCGGGGGTCGACGTCTTTGTACATGTGGGACCAGGGGACGTGACGGCCGGTATGGCCAAACGGTCGGCGCCAAGCGCAGAAGTGCTTATTGTGAATGACCCGGCGTCGCTTGAGGCTGCGGTTGACCGACTTGCGCTCTAGAGTCCACCCAACAAGTTTCTTGGAGGAGTAGCCAGTGCGATACGCGACCATCACCGGGTGGGGGAAGGCGATTCCTCCTGCGATCCTGTCGAACGCCGATCTTGAGACGATCATGGACACGTCGGATGAGTGGATTTCGACAAGAACCGGCATCAAAGAACGTCGGATTGCCGAAGTCGAAACTTCTGACATGGCGGCGCTCGCCGGTCGCCAAGCCATCGCGGCGGCCGGTAAGACGCCCGAAGATGTTGACTTGATCGTGCTGGCAACCTGTTCGCCCGACACGTTGTTGCCGTCGGCCGCCGCCTGGGCGCAAACCAAACTGGGCGCTACGAACGCGGCTGCTTTCGACCTCAACGCGGCCTGCAGTGGCTTTTTGTACTCGCTGATCGTGGCCACGAACATGATCAAGGGTGGCACCAGCAAGTGCGCTCTGGTTATTGGATCGGAAAAGTTGCACAAATATGTGAACTTTCGCGATCGCACGACGGCTGTCCTGTTTGGCGACGGAGCCGGCGCAGTCTTGCTCGAGGCGGTCGAGCAGGATGAACCCATCGGTCTCATCTCTTCTGAGATGGGTCTTGAGGTTGGGACCGAAGAATTGTTATGGGCTCCGCAAAGCGGAATCAGTGGCTATACCGATGAACCGGTTACCTCGAACCGGGCGATTCAAATGGGCGGCTCCGAAGTGTTCAGGCGAGCAGTCACCATGATGGCCGATTCGTCGGAACGAGTTCTGGCAGAGGCCGGTTGGGAAGCCGACGATGTCGATCTCATGATCCCGCATCAGGCCAACGTACGGATCATTGATGCGGCGACTCGTCGCCTGGGACTCGACGAGTCGAAAGTGTTTGTGAACATTGCCTCCTACGGCAACACGTCAGGGGCGACGATCCCGATCGCCCTGGCGGAAGCCCTCGAAGAAGGGCGAATTCAGCCGGGTGCCAAGCTGGTTTTTGCCGCGTTCGGGGCTGGATTGACGTGGGCGGCCGCTACGTTTCAGTGGGGCGATCGGATTACCCCAATCGAGGATTATCAGGTGGAGTTCCCTTCGAGTGATCTCACCGGCATCGACCTGATTCAACCGAACCTCGACTACTTCGGGCGTAATGATGTTCCTGGCGACGGAGCCGGCAACCCATGAGCGAGCCGGGACGAGTCGCTCTCGTCACCGGCGGATCCCGGGGCATTGGTCGGGCCATCTGTGAGCGATTGGCGGCCGACGGGCATCGGGTCGCCGTCAACTACAGCACGCGGGCTGACGCAGCCGAAGAAGTGGTGGCTGCCATCGTCGCGACCGGAGGAACGGCCATCGCGGTCGGGGCTGACGTCGGTGATGCGTTGGCCGTCGAGGCCATGTTCACGACCGTCGAATCTGCCTTCGGGCCCGTAGAGGTGCTTGTGAACAATGCAGGAATCACCCGCGACGGTCTCCTGATGCGAATGAGCGAAGCTGATTGGTCAGACGTCCTGGTTACGAATTTGTCCTCTGTCTATCTGTGTACGCGCCGCGCCATGAAGGGCATGGTCCGGGCGCGTTGGGGTCGCGTCATTTCGGTGTCCTCGGTATCTGGTATCGCAGGCAATCCGGGTCAGGCGAACTACGCCGCATCGAAGGCGGGCATCATTGGATTCTCCAAATCGGTCTCCAAAGAAGTCGGATCACGCAATATCACCGTGAATGTCGTTGCCCCGGGATTCATCGAAACCGACATGACAGATGCCCTTGGAGAAGGGGCGAAATCGGCCGTGACCGACAGCATTGCGGTTGGCCGATTGGGAACAACGCAAGAAGTTGCCAGCGCAGTCGGCTATCTTGCCTCTCCGGAGGCCGCCTATATTACTGGTCACGTACTCGTGGTTGATGGCGGAATAGCTCTCTGAGACATAGAAATACACCTACGGAGGAGGATCCGAACATGGATCGTGCAGAAATCGAAAAACGAATGAACGGGTTGCTTGTGTCCGAGCTAGGCCTCGATGAGGCCAAGCTGAATAATGCGGCTCGTTTCGAAGAAGATCTCGAAGTCGACTCCCTTGGCGTGGTTGAGCTGCTCATGGCCCTGGAGGATGAGTTCGGCGTGTCGATTCCCGACGAAGAGGCCGAGGACATCGCCACCGTCGGGCAGGCGGTTGACATCGTCATCGCCAAACTCGCTTCGTAGCTTCCTATGTCCCGGCGGCGCGTAGCGGTAACGGGTCTTGGCACCATCAACCCGCTCGGGCATGATGTTGCCTCGACCTGGACGGCAATCATGGAGGGTCGGTCGGGGGTAGCCCGGATTACCCGTTTCGATCCTGATCGGCTTGCCACACAGATTGCCGGCGAGGTGAAAGGGTTCGATGCCGCCGAGTACTTCGGGTCACGCGAGGCCAAACTACTCGACCGATTTGCACAGTTTTCCCGGGTCGCGGCCGATCAAGCGATGGCCGACGCCGGGATTGCATTTGAAGAAGGTGATCCGGCCGCGAGCCGTGCCGGAGTGGTTCTCGGGGTGGGGATCGGTGGGATGGACTCGTTTATCGAGGGCCTCGACGTATTGCGTGAGCGGGGTCCCGGCCGCATCAATCCGTATACGATTCCCAAGCTGATTTCCAACATGGGCGCCGGCGTGGTGTCGATGGCCCATAACCTGCTCGGTCCGTCGATGTGTACCGTGACCGCCTGTGCGGCGTCAGCCAATGCCATCGGGGACGCGGCTGAAATTATCCGTCGGGGAGCAGCCGATGTGATGGTTGCGGTCGGATCCGAAGCGGCCGTCAATGAATTCGCAATGGGATCTTTCAATCAGTCGAGAGCGCTTTCGACTCGCAATGATGAACCGGAGCGCGCCTCTCGGCCTTTCGATTCCGATCGCGATGGCTTCATACTGGCCGAGGGTGCAGCTGCGCTTGTCCTGGAGGATTACGAAGCAGCCGGGGAGCGCGGCGCGACGATCTATGGGGAGATCCTCGGTTACGGAATGTCGTCAGACGGCTACCACATGACCTTGCCCCGGCCAGGCGGGACCGGAGCGGCCGCCGCAATGACCGCCGCGCTGCGAGATGCAGATTTGCCGCCTGAGGCCATCGGATACATCAATGCACACGGAACCTCGACGGCCGCCAACGACGCGACGGAAACCGCTGCGATCAAGCTGGCATTTGGCGATCACGCCTACGACCTGGCCGTTTCGTCGACCAAATCGATGACCGGCCATTTGCTGGGCGGAGCCGGTGCTGCCGAGGCCGTACTGACGCTTTTGGCAATGCGCAACGGTATTCTGCCTCCCACGATCAACCTTGAAACCCCCGATCCAGAGTGTGACCTGGACTACGTACCCAACCAGCCGAGGAAAGCTGACGTGAGCGTATCGATGTCGAACTCGTTCGGGTTCGGAGGCCACAACGTGGCGCTGGTCCTCGGTCGTTAGACCGGATCTTCTGGGACTTCGCAACCAGGGCCTGACTCCGGGCGGCGGTCGGCCGTGGCGTTTCGGAATTCCTCGGCTGACCGCATCGCGAGCACCATCACGGTCCCGACGCCCACCATGGCGATGATCCCTGATACAACCGCCGCCACGGTTGCCCAGCCGGGGCAGGATTCCGGCCCACAGGTGGCGCTCGTTACCGACCAACCGAGGCCCGCCCCGATGAGCGTGCCGACCAACGTTGGTATGGCGAACCAGGGATTCGGATAGCGCCTCATGGATGTTTCCTTCCGTGACGGTCTCGACCGATCTCTTCCATGAGGCCTGGGGGGGTCATTTCGGCGAACACCGGCCGGGCATCAACGCGCCGGGCCTCGAGTGGGCGTACCGCCCGCAGGGCCCCTGGAGACCAAGCGAGCGCCGAGCAGACGGTCACGAACGCAGCGATGGCCAGCGAGGGCCACCCAGGGACACTGAAGGCCACAAGAAGGCCCAGGACCGGGTAGATCATCCTGAGGCTCCACAAGGTGGCGAGGTGAGCGCGGCCGTATGACCAGGCGACCACGACAGTTGTCGTGCAAAATGCCCAATCCCAAAGACCTGGTTCGCGGAGCAATCCGATGACCGCAGAAGAACCCAAGAGAGTCAGCGGAAGAAGTACGGCGGCGTTGGGAGGGGCAACTGCCTTGCGGAGTTGACGAACCCAGCCATCGAGTGACGGCAGACCGAGCGCCACGCCGGCCAGGGCAGTGAAGGCCAGCGGGATCCATCCCGTATCGAATACGACGAACATGGCTGATTCGACGGCAAGTGGCGCCCAAAGGAATCGACGGGCCCACTTGCCGCGGGCGAGAAAGAGGCCGACCAAGCCGACTGTGGTGATGAGAAGGAGACCGAGGCCGACCAATAGTTGCCGATCCGTGGCGCCCGAGGAGAAAGCCGCCCCGACGGCGGTGGTGATCGCCGCGACCATTTGCAGACCGCCGGTCAGAGTGGGAGGGGTATCGGTGCCGCGTCGCATAGGCTCCATTATGGCTGCTCCGGGTGTGTCTCGAACCTCAGGTCGGTACCATGCCAGTTATGACACACTCCCACCAATGGCCAGGTGCGTACACGTTCTGTCCGTGGTGTGGAAGCGAACTTGGGGTGGCCGTCAAAGGTGGCAAGCCGAGAGCGTCGTGTCCATCGTGTTCTTTCGTTCACTTTCGAAACCCAGGGGTCGGAGCGGCCGTCGTGATCATCGACACGGTCGGTCGCATTCTCATGGTCAAGCGGGCCAAGGGAGCGACCAGAGCCGGGTATTGGTCTGTTCCGGCCGGGTTTGTCGACTACGGCGAAGATGTCAGGCAAGCTGCTCGACGAGAGCTGTTGGAAGAGACCGGATTGATTGCTGAGATCGGCGATGTCCTGCATGTTGCCTCCAACTTTCACGACCCCAACAAACTCACCATTGGCATCTGGTTCGCCGGGTTGGTTACCGGCGGAGCTTTGCTTGCCGGTGACGACGCCGAAGAAGCCGACTACTTCCACCTCGACGCACTACCACCTCTCGCCTTTGACACGGATCGCGAGTTCCTGCAAGGGCTGGGTTAGGGAGCCTGTCAGCTGGGGGCGGTGTGAGGCAGGTTACGTGCTTGGTGGGGGGAGCGAGCCTCCTTCCCATCGAGTTTCGGCGATGGGTCCCTTCCCCCCGGTCACTCGCTTTGCTGGTTGGGGGGATCGACCTCCGTCTAGGCGAGCCCCTCAGTGGGATCGACGGACTCAGTTGGGGGGAATGCTTCTTGATCTTCAGGGTCGTAGCGGGCGGCCTCTTTCCAGTCCGACGATGGCTGGAAGGTGTGGACCGTGGCGTGTTTTGGCTTGTCGGTGTGTTGTGCGGAGAGCGGGGTTCCGGTGAGAACCAACCGGGCAACCTGAACCGGGTCCTGGTGGGAGACGATGACGACGTCACCCTCGGCATGTCGTTCGTTTATGGCCCTGATGACAGAGGTCATACGGTCTCCGAGTTCCTGGAGTGACTCGGGGGAAAACGGTAGGTCCCATGGGTGCGCCAGATAGGCCTCCAGTTCGCCCGGTCTCCGCTCTGGAAGGTCTTCCCATACGATGCCCGCCCAGAGGTCGCTCAGAGCCCATTCGGTCAGGTTCTCCTCAACTCGTACAGGCAGGCCGTGTCGGGCGCTGATGGTGCTGGCGGTTAGTAGTGCCCGTTCCAGTGGAGATGACCACACGGCCACGATGGGTTGACCGGCCAGGTAACGGGCGGCTTCGATAGCCTGTCGTTGCCCCCTTTCAGACAGCCCGAATTGGGGGAGCCGGCCATAGACGAGGTGTTGAGGATTGTGAACTTCTGCATGTCGAACGAGATGGATGAGATTGGCCATGGAGGTCGAGTGTAGAAGTCTCCAACCGTTGGGCGGTGGACCAAACCCCGGCCGATCGGAGGGAGATCGGAGCGGTAGGCTGGGGACATGCGGTTCGCCGAGCCAATCATTCACATCGATATGGACGCGTTCTTTGTGGAATGCGAGCGGCTGTTCGATCCGACGCTGAAGGGAAAACCGGTGGCGGTCGGAGGCGGAGGTAATCGCGGCGTAATCGCGGCAGCCTCGTACGAGGCCAGAGCATTCGGAGTTCACTCGGCGATGCCAACCGTTCGAGCCAAACGCCTGTGCCCAAAGTTGGTACTCATCCCATCAGATCACGGTCGTTATGGCGAGGTATCACGACAGGTCTTTTCACTTGTAGAAGAGGAGGTACCGGTTGTCGAGCGGCTCAGCATCGATGAGGCCTTTCTCGACGTGTCGGGCCTCACCTTGCTCTACCCGCACAGTCGATCCGTGGCGGTTCACCTTCGCAAGCGGATCAGGCACGAGGTTGGAATTCCTGCTTCGTGCGGCATCGCTTCGAACAAATTCCTTGCCAAGCTGGCCAGTGGCAAAGCGAAACCAGATGGGATATTTGTCATGGAGGCGGAACGCCAACTGGCAGTGCTCCACGCGTTTGATGTTCGAGCCATGTGGGGGGTCGGGGAAGCCACGTATGCGGGGCTTGAGCGATTAGGTGTGCAAACCATCGGTGACCTTGCCGGGGTGGGTGACAGGACCCTGCAACGGACGTTCGGGAGGTCCGCAGGGAGCTCTCTCTACCGGTTGTCAATGGGTATCGACGATCGGGTCGTCGAACCGCATGGTGAGGCCAAGTCGATCTCGAATGAACAAACGTACGACGAAGATCTTCAATCTGACGAGGAGATTCGAAACGAGGTAAAGCGACACGCCGATCGTCTCTCCACGCGTCTCCGGCAAGCTCACATGGAGGCCAAGACGGTGTCGATCAAGATTCGCTTCGATAGCTTCGAAACGATCAGCCGATCGTTGACGCTGCCGTCTCCGACGGCAGTCGGCCAGGATCTCATGAATGCGGCGGTTCAGTTACTTGATCGAGCGGGTATTCAGGGGCGAAGGGTCCGGCTGATCGGAGTTGGCGGATCGGCCCTGGTTCCGACCTCCCAGGCTGTCCATCAACTCGCCACGGACCGACCGGCCAGCTGGGATGACCTGGCCGAGGCGGTCGGCGAAATCCGGGACCGGTTCGGCCACGACGCGGTCGTCCCTGCCGTCGTTCATCAGAAAAAAGAAAACCCTACCTCCGATATAGCCGCGGGCTGACGTATACTGGCCTCACGACGTTTTCGGAGTATGCACCAATGGGCCTTGATGATCGCGAGCAGCGGATCCTCGACGAGATAGAACGCCAGTTCTACGACGAGAACCCGGATTTGGCGGACGCAGTCCGCAATATCGCGCGGGTGCCGATGAGCGTTGGGCGGTTGCGGATTGCTGGTGTTCTGGCCGTTATCGGCCTGGTGTTTCTGGTTTATATGTTTCCAAAGGACACGATCGTGGCATCGATTGGGTTCATCGTCATGGTTGGTTCGGTGTTTGCCATCGTGCAAGGGAGGCGGCCCAAAGTCGTCGATCGTCGCCACTCAACCGATGCCCGCGCCGAAGATTGATCGTTTCCTAAACGAACCTGTTCTCACGGAATCACACCCTGATAAGTTGCGCTAGGGTATCGCTTCGGGGCCGCGTGAGGATGACTCATCGGCTTCACGGAGGCAAGACGCGGCACCTACTACATCGCCGCCACTGGTTTTGGAGATGTCTTGGAAGAGGGTTACTCGGCGCAGCAGTCGTCAAAACTGACGAACTGTTCTTTACATCAGCTTCGGTATTGGGACCGCGTCGATCTGGTCCGACCATCGATTCAATCGACCGGTGGTCGTCCCGGTGTTCGTCGTCTGTATTCGTTTCGTGATCTCGTCGCTCTTCGGGTGGTACGGAGCCTGCTTGACAACGGCATGTCCGTCCAGCGCGTCCGGCGTGCCTGGGACTATTTGCGTCGAAATGCCGACATGGAAACGCATCTTGCCGATGTGAAGCTTGTCACTGATGGTGTTTCGATATTCCGGGTGGTGGAAAACGACGATCAACTCCTTGACGCGCTGAAGTCGGGTCAGCTGGCCTTCTTCGTGGCGATCGATGAGATTGCCCGGTCAGTCGAAGATGATGTGACTCGTTTTGAGCTCGACCGTGAACGATTCCTGGACATTCTCCGCTTAGGCGGAGAAGATGCCGCCTCCGGTTAGCTTCTCGCCGACCGGATATTCCATAAGCCGCGCAGGCGTTCACTTCTGGTGTGTTTGGCTTTGATCCAGCTGTCGGCGTGCGTGAAAAGCGAGATGTTTCTTTGACGCTCTGACAGCCCGGTGGGTCGGTCTGGGCCATAGGTGACAGCGCCGTAAGCCATGGCGAGTGGAACCAGGGATGGTTCGGTATTTCGGGCTAGTTCGGCCGGAGTGAGATGCCCTGAAACCGGATGTTTGAGATCGACGAGTCGGTCGAAGATGTCCGACCAGGCCGCCCGGATGTCGCCCGAAAGAGCCTGCTTTCTGCGGCCCCTCCGGCGGAGCGTTTTCGATGCCGGGATGAGCGACATTGCCAGGATGGCTCCGAACACCCACCATACGGCATTCGGGATCGACAGCGGTCCCCGTGTCGTCGGGAGGGGAACGATGGGGCTGGCATCCGGATTGTCATTGATCCGGTCCAGCAGATCCTGGATGTCCTGGGGTGTCTGGCCTGGGGCGAGGTTCGGGTCGGCCGGGTCGATGGCCGGTAGTGTCACCGTACGAGGATCGAACCCAAGATTCGTCGCCGGGTTGATGCCGTCCGATCGCGGCGTGGGATCGAACTCCACCCAACCATGGCCGTCCATCCACAACTCGACCCAGGCGTGTGCGTTGCGTTGACGGACGATGACCAGACCATCCTCGTCAACCTCGCCAGGTGTGAAGCCGAGGGAGACCCTCGATGGAATGCCGAGCTCTCGAGCCATAACGGCCATGCTCGTGGCGAACTGCTCGCAATAGCCGATCCGGAAATTTGGGCTGCTGCTCTCAAATAGCCAATCGGCCAGGGTGGTGGCCGAGTGGCCGGCCTCGATGTCGACCGAGTATGAGAACTGGACCGGGTCCCGGAAGAAGGCCTCCAGCATTACCGCTCGTTCGAACGGTGTGGTGGCTGTCGCCGTGAGTTCTTTGGCCAGGGCCGCAATGCGAGGGTCGATATCGGCCGGCAGATCGGTGTAGTCGCCAAGATCCGGCGGGCGGAATCGCTCCGTCGTCGGAACGGCGATGGCCTGGAAGAGTCCGGCTTCGCCGGCAGCCTCGAAAAGGGGAGACAAGCGTCCGTCCGGCAGGGTGGCGAGGGCCGCGATCGAGTCGTTCGGCACCTGGGACTCGACCGAGTACGTCAGTCCTGAAAACGTCCGTGCGTCGAACCGAAGCGAGCCGTCTTCGCGTACTGAGAACGATTCGTCGAGGAGACGGTTGTCGGACTCCATGGCGGATACGCCGGCCAGCGCCGGCAGATAGTTCGCCTTGAGTTGGAGGATTTGTATCACTTGTGCCATGGAGACGGTATTGCCCTGATACTTGTGATCCTCGCTTCCGTATCCAAGCGAACCGGCAGGTCGGGTGAACCCTTGGTCGCCCGGATACCAGTTCGTCCCGTCGAACTTCTCAAGACTGATGAGCTTCCAATAGAGCGACCCGGGATCGACCGGACCGGCTACCCGGGCGACAAACACTGGTTCAGCACTCAGCGAGAGGAGGTCGGATTGGGTTATCGACACAAATAGGTTGTACGACACTCCGCCGTAGATACCGCCGCCGAGGCCGGAGCGGGAGCGCCACTCGAGCAGCCCGGAAGCAGGTACGAGTCCGGCCAATGTGGTGCTGCCGATGACGGCAGCGGCCACTATCGCCACCACGGTCACGACCGAAACCGAAAGTCCGGTACGAGGCCGGGCGCCGCCTTGTCGGTCGCGGAGACGGCCGGTCCCTTGCCGGCGCTCATCGACCGCGATCGCCAGGAGACTCAAAGCGACCAACAAGGCGAAAGCCATCATCAAGCTCGTACGACTGGGGAGCCGGTCGATCGTGGCGAGCTGGAGACTGAGCATGAGGGGCGGCAGAAGTGCCCAGGCGGGCCGCCGGGATGCGAGGCCCCACGTGCCCAACGCCCCGAAGATCCAGAACGCCAGGGCAATCACCGCGATGAGGCCGCGGACCGGGAGAACCGGGGTTGAACCAAATCGGATGAGCTCGATGGCGAAATCCAGTTCGTCTATCAAAACTTCCCGGGTGGCTCCGGTGGGGAGAATTCCGAACATGAGCGTGGACGGAGCCATGATGCGGAGCGAGGCGAGCACATAGCCGAGCAAATTGGCGGTGAAGTAGGACATCGAGGTAAGCCGGGCGTTCACCACGAGCCAGGTGATGGCCGAGCCCATCAAGAAGGCTGCGCCGAGTACGAGCTGCCAAGGTGGACCAGATTCGGCCGGCCTGAGCAGGCTGCCGAGCCGCAGGACGGCAAAGGCCACCGACAGCAGAAGGATCAGCCGGCTGAAACGGTAGACCATGATGGATTCGTTGCAGTGAGCCAGGCGGCAGCCCAGGACTGGTCGGGCTCGACGTTCAGCGTTACCGCGCCGAGTTGTTGGAATGAGACGGCCTCGGCACCGGCCGAGACGGTGAGGGCGATCGTCGATGGATAATCACGGCTGAGCAGCCGATGAGCTGCGATGAGGTCATCGTCAGGGCGCCCCGTGACGATGATGAGCGCCCCGCCCCGGCCCGATTTCTGGAGCCGGGTGGCCGCCGCGACTATGTCGAAGGTGGTTGAGGGTCGCACGACGGCCAACGTTTCCATGACTTTTGCGTAAGGCTCTCCAGGACTGAGAGCGACGGCTCCGGTCCATACGGAAGTCTCGAAGCCAGAACTGAACAGATGGCTTGTTACGGACGCCGCCCCCTTCACGGCTTTTTCAAAGGCGGCAGGCGACGAGTAGGCGCTGGCGCGAACGTCGAGCATCACAAGCGCCTGGGACTGCCACGGCGTTTCCAACTGGCGGATCATCAGCTGATCACGTTTGGCCGATGTTGGCCAATGCACCCGGCGTAGGTCATCGCCGGTGCGGTACTCGCGGATGGTGAAGAAGTCCTCGCCGCCACGATGGGAGAACTCGGGTCGGGAGGCGTGCACCGCGGGATCCCTGCCCCGTACGATCGGAAAGCCGGTCAACCGTTCCACTTCGGGGTAGACCACGAGGCGGTCAGACGATCCTACGATCGACCGACGCCTGGCGAACCGGAACGGATCCTGCAGAACCAAAACTGCCGGTCCGACCGTGTAGATGCCTCTTGGGCGGCACACGATCTGGTAATTGGCTACGACGGACTCGTCGGCTTTGATGGCCGACGCATGGAAGCGTGCGGCGCCCAGCCCACCCACTTCATCCTCTACCGTCGGATTGATGACCCGGAATCGACCGTTGTTTGTGATAGTTGCCTGAACGATGGCCTGGTCGCCTTCGTATACGAGCGAAGGATTGATCTGGCGAACGATCGAAACGCGGGGTTGGGACAATCGCACATACACCAGACCAAATCCGATGCCAACAAAGAGAAGCACCGCAGTCACCAGTAGCTCGAGTTCCCCGAGAGCGGCCCACAGGGCCACCAGAGCGAGTCCAGCGCCTGCGGCACCCCAGCCCCGGTCCGTCAGCATCAGGTCGGCTTGCTCATGCCAGGAACTCGCAGATGCGAGATAACACCAGCGATGACCGATTCCATGGTCGTGCCTCGCATGTGGGCCTCCGGACGAAGAATCATTCGATGGGCCAAGACCGGAGCGGCCACCAATTTCACGTCATCGGGAGTCACGTACTCGCGCCCGTCTATGGCTGCTCTGGCCCGTGACACGCGTTGAATGAACAGCGCCGAACGGGGGGAGGCGCCCAACAGGATTTCGGCGTTTCGGCGGGTGCCTTCGACTAGGTCGACGATGTATTCGCGTACTGAATCGGCGACATGAATGCGACGGGCAACCTGGATCATCTCGTTGATGTCTTCTCCCGTCACGACAGGCTTGATTTCGTCGAACTGTGAGCTCATGCCATGTCGGTCCAGGATTTGAACGGAGTCCGAGCGCTCTGGATATCCGATGACCAATTTCATCATGAATCGGTCGAGTTGGGCCTCGGGGAGCGGATAGGTTCCCTCATGTTCGAGCGGGTTCTGGGTGGCGATGACGATGAACGGTGGGGGAAGTGGTCTGGTCGTGCCGTCGACGGTGACCTGGCGTTCCTCCATTGCTTCGAGGAGGGCCGATTGGGTTTTTGGTGATGCCCGGTTGATTTCGTCACCAACCACGACATTGGCGAAAATCGCGCCGCCCTTGAATTCGAACTCGCTGATCTGCCGATTCCAGACGCTGACCCCCGTGATATCGGAAGGAAGCAGATCGGGCGTGAATTGGATCCGCTGAAAGGTGCTCTCGATGGATCGAGCCAGAGATTTCGCGAGTTGAGTCTTGCCAACGCCGGGGACATCTTCGATAAGTACGTGGCCTTCGGCGAGCAGGCAGGCGATGAGTAGGTCGATTACTTCACGTTTGCCCTGAATCACCCGTGCCACGTTTGTCGCGATCGCCTTGTGTCGATCGGCAAACTTCGCCAACTCCTGCGGTTCTGGTATCCCGACCTGCACCGGTTTTGCTCCCTTTTCTCACGGACCGTCAGACTATCAGACAGTAATTTGTAAGGCTCCTAGGGGTTATCATCGTCGGCGGGCGCAGGAAGGTTCCAGATGTTTAGGATGGCGGTGGCGGTGCTTCGGCACCCATCTGTATGGTGGGAGGGTTTGCGAGCGATGATGAGTATGCGGGCGAGCTCGGGCGCCTTCTCGAACGAGTACCTGTCGTGGCGGACCGCCACTGTCTATGGGAATTCGCATACTCCGATTCCCGCCCGTGATGTCGTCGACTTTCTTGCCTGGCGCGGTCGGCAACGGAAGCTGAGCGGATGAAACCGCTCGAAGAGTCACTACTCGGTTTGTCCGGAATTGAGCAGGCGCATGTCAGACTTTCTGAGAATGGTCCCACCGGAGTCCGGGTCGTGTTGGCAGCTGACGCCGATCGGTCCCTCGTCGCCAGGGCCATCAAGGAACTCTTTACGAGCCGCGGACTGACCGTGGTTGTCGATGAGGGCGATCGAGGATCTCTCTCTCCCATCGTCCCGATGGTCACCGACCAACCGGCAGAAGATCAGTCAGAAGTGGACGCGATTACGATAAACTCTGGTCCTGAACCGGACGAGATGGAACCGGCCCCTCAGTCTGTCTCCGCCAGACCACCGGTCAACCAAACGAAGCGAACCGGCCTGCAAGGTCAGAATCCCGAATCCGATCCTGTCGACCTTGCTGTGGCGGTTTCCGAGGGTCCTACCTATTGCGACGTCGCAGTAAGGGTTGGGCCGCATCGGCGTTCAGTTCGTCGTTCCAACCCTGACCCGGTATCGATCCGGGAGGCGATTCTCGACGCACTCAATGAAGCGTCGGGGCGGTCCGGTATCCGGCCAACCATCGTCTCGGTCGATCGCCGATCGGTCGATCAAGGATCGGCGTCGGAAAAGGCCATGATCACGGTTGTTTTGGAGTCGGCCGGCCAACTCGGGGTCGGTTCGGCCCTTGTGCGCGGTACTGAGTTTCATGCGTTCGGGTTCGCCGCGATGGCAGCTCTTCGGTATTTGCCATCCTTCTGAACCTCGTGCGGAGTTGGGCGCGTGACGGTGCCGGCCGGCTCCGGGTTAGGCCAAGGCCCGATCCGGATCCGGTTCGGTGGTTGGCAGCGAATCGACAAACTCGATTATGACGTCTGGTTGAGGGCTCGATGACGCTTCCCCCAACACTGACACGTCAGAGACTGTAGCGGTCCTGCCTTGTCGGAACGCCGCCGCTTTCTCAAGGACATCGCGGATGAACATTCTCGCCGGGTCGCCGGGAGGCACCGAAAGCGCCATAAGGTCGCCTTCTTCGGTGGAAGCAACCGAGATTCCGGTGGCTCTCAGCTCAAAGAGCATCACCTCCTGAGTTACCTTGTCTGGTGAGAGCGCTTCAAGCGTCGGCACGACGACCAGTTCTGCCTGTCCCGACGAGATGATCCCGAGCACCGCACCGAAGCCCTCCCGCTCGCCGGATTGAGCCCCGTCCTGGCAGATGGAGATGAGGTCGTAACCGTTTCGAGCCACCCAGAGGCGCACTCGTTCAGCTTGCATGAAGGCCGTATCGGTTGAATCTGATCCGGGTCGTTCGCGAACATATCCAACTACGTGCATCGTGGCGCAATTGTTGGGTCGTTGAGGGTCAATGTCAAGGACCTTCGACAATCGTCTGGCCGATCGCGGTTCCGATGGTATATTTCGAGAACTCTCATGGGGGTCCACCGTGGCGCGTGTGCTGGTGTTGAACGCTTCCTACGAGCCACTTTCGGTGGTGAGCACGCGACGCGCCGCCGTGCTGGTCCTCAACGACAAGGCCCAGATGCTCGAGGCGACCGACCTGATCTGGCGGGCGGAACGGGTTCAGCTGGCGGTCCCTTCGGTTATCCGGTTGAACAAGTTTGTGCGCGTCCCATACGGTCGAACCGTGCCACTGACCCGCAACGCCGTTTTCGCACGAGATGGGCATCGCTGCCAATACTGTGACGGCCCGGCTGAATCGATCGATCACGTCGTTCCGCGATCGCGAGGCGGACAACACGTCTGGGAGAACGTGGTAGCCGCCTGTCGGCGATGCAACTTGCGCAAGGGATCCCGATTCCTCGAGGAAACCGGATTTCTCCTCACCAAGAGACCATCTGCTCCACACACCTACGGGTGGGTATATGCCAGAGCGGGCCCACGCATGGACCCGCTCTGGAGCTCGTATTTGCTCGCCGAGTCGGCCTGAAAGGCCGCCAGGACGTCTCGGCGGTGGAGGTTAGGGGAGCGTGGTGGTGGCGTCTGTGCCGGTCACGTCCAACGTTGCCTCAGCCGGGAATTTGATGCCGGTTACCACTCGATAGTCGGCCAGACCGTCGAGGGTTCCGAGATATCGGACCGGTACCGATTCGGTGCAGGCGAACGCTTCTGTGAGATCTTCGAGCAGCTGTCGTTGAGCACTGCCGATCTTGTTGAAGTCGAAGCTGTCGCCAAATAGGAACTCGGCGTCGAGGTCCGCGGCACCCGAGAGGTCGACCCAGTATGTGGTGCCATCCGGGGTGATGGTGTACATCGCCACCGGGTTGGCTTGTGGGTCGACGAGCCGGCTATCGCGGGGGAGTCCGAATTCAAGGTCAAAGATGTGTTCGCTGCCGGGGGGCATGATCACCTTTTCGCTCGACTCGAGGTTGTTCACGGTCGCATCAAGTATCGTGTTGTTGGTTTCGATACCCGGCTGGAACTTGGATGCATCGCCAGTGATCACGTCGGCGAGGTCAAGATAGAGATAATCGGCATCCAGGATGTTCTGATAGTGGGCGGAGCTTCCATCTTTCCAGATCGCGTAGAACGGAATAGTGGGGTACAGAACATTCGGGAATAACGTATCGGTGACAGCGCTCGAGGTGACGGTTCCAATCACCTTGGCGTTGCCGGCGCTCACGACTGAGTACGGATCGCCGCAGGCGTCCCCGTAGGTTGTATGAAAGTCGACCACGAGTCCGTCGGACCAGGCGATGTCTTCGGCAACGCCAACGATGGTGGCTCCTTCGGGTGCCGCCCATCCCTGGAGAGAAACCGAATCGGCATCAAGGTCCCAGGTGGCAACGACTGATCCGTCCTGGACCAACTCGATCGCCAGATCAGAAGCCTGGGTCTCAGGTACCTGATATCCCACGGTCCAGTGAGCGGGAATACCTACCGGGATCGATGGTAGATCAGACCCGGCTACGGCATGGTCGGCGATAGTGCGGTCCAACGGGTAGACAACGCCTTCATCGTCGATCATCTGTAGCTCCGGGTAGCCGTATTCGCCGGCAAAGGCCGTAGCCGAATAGGGGATCGGGCTCAAACCATTGTTCTGATAGGCAACCCCGATCCGTATTTCGAGATAACCCTCACGAACCAGGGATGTCGAGATGTCGATGTTCTGGACCTCGAGGGCAAATCCGTCCCCCGAGTATCGCTGTCCCGGAGCTAGCTGTCCCGAAACGGCTGAAACACTTTGCGCGCCGAGGACACCCGGAAGGCCGACGACGCTTGATGATGACTCCGATCGGGAGTCTTGATAACTGGCTGTTGCGATGCCGGTGGGACGGGTGGCCGCCAACACCGGTATCGCCGCCAGCACTGTGGACAAGGCCACAGCGAGCAATACGAGCTTCCTAACCATTGTCGGCATCTCCTACGTTGCGTGACAAAAGGTTTCCTGTTGTTGTCAAAGTTTTCGGGCGGTATTCAGTGTCTCTTAAGAGGTTTCTTCGGGTGTTATGAATACAAAGCGTGTAATTACATGCGTGATATTTGGTGCCTGGCATCGGACAACTTGACCTTCGGGCGGTCCAGGTCAGTCGAATTGACTCTTGACAGATCGTCCGAACGGCGGAGTTGAGGTGGAGGGGAGTTCCGATCAGATGCGTCTTTCGCGCCATCTGAGGGGAAATTTGACAAAAAAGGGGAAAAATGGTTCAAGTGAGTTGACAAATGGGTCGAAGTGGTGCAAAGTGGGGCGCAGTGGAAGGACCCCGCTCATGAACGACAGGAACCAAGACAAGTGCTCGTCGGTGAATACCAACACACACTGGACCCCAAAGGCCGCCTCGTGCTGCCCGCCAAGTTCCGCGATCACTTCTCCGATGGCTGCGTCATCACCAAAGGGCAGGAACGCTGCCTTTTCGTCTTCCCGCTCGACCAGTGGGCGGAAGAGGAGGCACGGGTGAGGGAATTGCCTCGCACCAACGCACGAGCTCGCTCCTACGCTCGTTCGTTCTTTGCCTCCGCAGACAGCCAGGTCCCTGACAAGCAACGCCGGGTGGCTATCACCGCAAAGCTTCAGGACTATGCCCACCTTGATAAGGACGTCACGATCATCGGGATGTCCGACCGCATAGAGATTTGGGATACGACCACGTGGGAGTCGATGTCGGAAGCGGCAGACGATTTCTACGCGGACATCGAGGAGGCTCTCTCAGAACACGGCATCTAGGACAATATCGGCTGGTTCATCGCCAGCCCCCCGGTTACCAGATTGGAAGGCCCCTTACTCCGCCCGCTTCCGTTTGGTGCCAGCGCCCGGGGGGCTGGCAATGCATCAGCCCAACCCCTACCACGAGCCTGTGATGGCAGAGGAAGTCATGAACATGTTCAGCGACATCAAAAGCGGTGTGATCCTCGATGCCACCTTCGGTGGTGGCGGTCACACTCGCCGTTTGCTGAACCGGGGCGGCCTCGATGTCATCGGGCTCGATCAAGATCCGGACGCCGGTCCAAATACAGCCGACCTGGCCGATAACGAGCACTTCTCGTTTGTGCGCGGCTCGTTTGGAAACCTCGCCCAAATACTCGACGCCGAGGGAATCGAATTCATCGATGGGGTGCTTTTCGACCTCGGCGTCTCAAGTCACCAACTCGACGAACCAACTCGCGGTTTCTCCTACCGTCACCCCGGGCCGCTGGACATGCGGATGGGCGATGGGCCGCTAACGGCTGACGAGATTGTGAATGAATGGTCAGAGGCCGACCTGGCCCGGGTCATTCGCGAGTACGGGGAGGAACGCTTCTCCGTCCGGATCGCCCGAGCGATCTGCAAGGCAAGACCAATCATCGAGACCGCCTCGCTGGCGTCGATCGTGCGCGAGGCAATTCCCGCCGCCACCCGAAAAACCGGTGGGCACCCTGCTCGGCGCACATTTCAAGCGCTCAGGATCGCCGTAAACGACGAGTTGGGCGAACTTGAGCGTGGCCTCGACGCCGCCATCGAACGCCTCGCACCCAACGGGCGGTGTGTGGTCATTTCCTATCATTCGCTCGAAGACCGCATTGTGAAGCAGCGGTTTGCGGCGGCCGCCCAAACGTGCGTGTGCCCGCCTGGTCTTCCGGTCTGTGCATGCAACACGGTTCCGGAACTGATCATCGTTACCCGCAAGGCAATTGGTCCGGAGGAAGCAGAAGTTGCGTCCAATCCTCGGGCCAGGAGCGCCAAGCTTCGTTGTGCGCAGAAGGTGGCTGCGTGACCGCCCGGGTCCTGCCCCGCCCGTCGGCTGAGCCGGTTCGCTTGATCTCCTCACGGGCAACCGTGCGTCCCAGGGTGGCGGCATGGATTGTCTATACCCTGGTCGTGGCCCTGGTCTTCTTCGGCCTCATTTACTCCCAGACTGCTTTGGACGGAAGTGCGTTTGAACTCCAAGAACTCGAAACTCAAATTGCTACGGCCGAGCAGCAGAGGTTGGAGCTGACTCTTGAAGTGGCTCGTCTCAGTTCACCTTCACGAATTGTTCCGGCTGCCAACGACCTGGGTATGGTCTTGCCGACGGACATGCGAACGATATCGGCTCCCGGGGTGGTGGTGCGCTCCGCAGACGCCCCGCTGTCCGATCCTCTTGTGACGGCTTCGCCGTGAGGGCGTCCCTGGTACCCGAGTCTGCGTCCTTGTTCCACAAGTCCGCTGGCGTTTTCATAAAGCCGGTGACGGCTTCCCTTCGTCACAAGGAACTCCTCCTCGAAACCCCTGCTAATGCTGGCGGCGGGTGTATCGAAGGTCAGGAACGGTGCGCTCCGCCCCCGCCCTCCTTGGACACACTTCGCCGACTGAGCTGATCATGGGCGGGAAGACCCGTACCGGCAAGAGCCGCACCGATACGAGGCGGGTACCCCAGAAACGATCCAAGAAACGGTCATCCTTGCGTCGGGCCGACGGCCGGATCATCACGATCGCACTGGTGATCGTCGTTACCTGGTCTTTGATTGGTTTCAAGCTGTTTCAAATCCAGGTCGTCCAAGCCGCCGAGTTCTCAGAGCAGGCGTTGGATCAGCGACTCACGACTCATGAGTTTGCTCCCTATCGGGGAACCATTTTCGACCGCAGCGGGCACCAGATGGCCCTGACGATCCAAGGCGTCACCGTGTGGGCGAATCCACAGGTGGTCGAGAATCCAACGTTGACCGCCCACCTGGTGGCGGGTTCACTTGGTATTGACGAAGACGCCCTGGCGGAAAAACTTGCCAGTGACAAGTCATTTGTGTTTGTGAAGCGTCAGTTGGAAGCTGAGCAGGTCGACGGCCTGCGTTCTCTTGATCTGGCGGGTATCTACTTCGAACCCGAGCCGAAAAGGGTTTACCCGAACGGACCACTTGGCGCCCAGGCTGTCGGGTTCGTCGGGATAGACGGGACTGGCATCGAGGGGCTTGAGTACTCGTACGACGAAGAGCTGTTGGGGGTGGCCGGCTATCTCATCGACGAGAGAGACCCATTTGGGCGTCCAATCCCACAGGGGTTTCAACAAAGCGTTCCGCCGATTCCCGGTGCGGATCTTCTTACCTCCATGGACATGTCCATTCAGTTCATGGCCGAACAGGCTTGTCTTGAGACGATCGAACGAACTGACGCGCTTGGGTGTTCCATGGTGGTGCTCGATCCAAAAACCGGAGAGATTTTGGCGATGGCGGTTCTGCCTTCATTCGATCCAGGCGACTTCAACTCCTACGATGAATCGACCTGGTCAAATTCAACGGTCAGAAACCTGTATGAGCCGGGCTCTACGCAGAAACTCGTCACTGTGGCCGCCGCCATCGAAGAAAAGGCCGTTGCCTTCGATACCGAGATGGTCGTTCCGTATGCGATCACGGTCGCAGGTCGAGAGATCAAGGACTTCGGTAATTTCCATGAGCCACTCCGGTTGACCGTCGCCGATATTGTGACCCGATCTTCCAATGTCGGAACAATCATGATCGGCCAGAAGCTGGGAGATGCTGCCCTGCGCAAGTATCTGCATGCTTTTGGGTACGGCCAGCCGACCGGGGTCGATTTCGCCGGGGAGGCCACGGGGGTCGCCAATGTGGACCCGGAGTGCGGGTCATGTACGGCATCGGCGGCCATCGGGTATTCGGTGTCGGTAACCCCTCTTCAAATGGCCTCGGTCTACGCCACGATCGCCAACAACGGCACCTGGATTCAGCCTCACGTCGTCAGATATATCGATCACGGTGACGGTGACCCGCTGGCCTTTGCCCCC
This sequence comes from Acidimicrobiia bacterium, assembly GCA_016650365.1. Lineage (NCBI taxonomy): Bacteria > Bacillati > Actinomycetota > Acidimicrobiia > Acidimicrobiia bacterium. The sequence continues at coordinate 28,924 of JAENVV010000102.1, read as the reverse complement.
GAGAGCCGTGAGATCGTCTCGCCAGATACCGCCTTCATCATGAGATCCATGCTCCAGAATGTGGTCGATAACGGGACGGGTAAAGGCGCCGCCATCGACGATTACACCGTTGGAGGCAAGACCGGCACGACATTGAAGTACCTGCCTGGTGGTGGATACAGCGAGGATCATATTGCCAGCTTTATCGGGATGGCTCCCATGAGCGACCCGCGCCTGGTCATCGCAGTCGTGGTCGACCGTCCCATCAACGGATACACGGGCGGGGCGGCGGCCGCGCCGGCCTTCGGGCAGGTCATGGAAAAGGCCCTCCATCATCTCGGGGTGGAACCCGATGCTTAGGCTCGACGAACTGGCAGCGGCTGTGGAGGGCTCCAAGGTCATCGGGACCGGCAACCCGGTCATCGTCGATGCGACTCACGACAGCAGAACTGTCAAGCCCGGCAGCCTCTACATCGCCATCCGTGGGTCTGCCGCGGATGGCCATGACTTCATACCCCAGGCCATCTCCAGAGGAGCCGCGGCGGTCTGTGTCGACCACCGTGTCGAATCCGGTATTCCTCAGCTCCAGGTGCCATCTACGAGGGCTGTCCTGGGCCGGCTCTCGGCAGCCGTTTGGGGGCACCCGTCCAGAAACTTCAGATTGGTCGGCGTCACGGGTACGAACGGCAAGACGACCGTTACCCACATGATCGAGGCCATCACCACCGCGGCCGGGCAAAGAACGGGACTCATCGGGACCATCGGAGCGAGAGTAATCGGAGGGCCAACCCACGAAGCCATAAAGATCCCGCTTGAGAGGACCACTCCCGAGGCTACCGATCTCCAAAGACTATTTGCAGAGATGGCGCTCGCCGGTGTGGACGTCGTTGTCATGGAGGTGTCATCCCATGCGCTGAGTCTCGGCCGGGTGGCAGGAACTGAATTCGCCATCGGAGCGTTCACCAACCTGTCACAAGATCATCTTGATTTCCATCAAACGATGGAGGACTACTTCGCGGCGAAAGCAACACTGTTCGATAGCGTGCCCGTGGCGGTTATCCAGGCCGACAATCCCTGGGGGAGGCGTCTCATTGAACGCCTCCCGGATTCCACGACTGTCGTTCCCGTCGGAGAGGGGGGCGAGGTGACAGCCACGGGAGTCACCTTGCACGTTGATCACTCGACCTTCACTCTCAACCTTGACTCCGGGAGCCTCCCGGTCCGGCTTCCGATCGCCGGCCGGTTCAATATCGACAACGCGCTGGTGGCGGCCGGGTGCGCCCGTCAGCTGGGGATTTCCCTCGACGTCATCGTCAGCGGCTTGTCCGCCTTGTTACCCGTTCCGGGCAGGTTTGAGCATGTCCAATCTGAATCCGGTCTCGATGTTGTGGTCGACTACGCCCATACCCCCGACGGTGTCGAAAACGCGGTCGCGGCGGGTCGAGCAATGACGGCCGGGCGGTTGATCGTCGTCGTTGGTGCTGGAGGAGATCGCGATCAGGGCAAGCGGCCCCACATGGGTGCGGCCGCCGCAGCAGCGGACTGGGTTTTCGTCACATCGGACAACCCGCGCTCGGAGCGTCCGGATGACATCATTGCTCAGGTGATGGCAGGCATTGATGAAACCTCCCGTGTCACAGTTGAGCCCGATCGGCGTCGAGCCATCTTGGCCGCGGTCGGACAGGCTCGCCCCGGCGATCTTGTCATGATCCTCGGTAAAGGTCACGAGCAGGGGCAAGACATTGGGGGCGTGATCTACCCATTTGATGATCGTGCGGTCGCTCGAGAAGCGATGGGAGTTGCCCGATGATCACCATGTTTGTGGCGGCAGCTCTCGGGTTCTTCGTGGCTCTGTTTGCCACCAGTCCGGCGATCCGGATCCTGCGTGCCCGGAACATTGGTCAGTTCATTCAGGAAGAAGTAGAGGGCCATAGCCACAAACACGGGACACCGACCATGGGTGGGCTCGTGATCATCGCGGCCGTTGTGGTGGGCTATGTCGGGTCTCATTGGTCGCTCGCTCCGGGGAGTGCCGGAGGCGGCCTTGAGTTTGGTGGGTTCACCGTGGGAGGTGGTCTTGTGATGCTGGCCTTCCTCGGGATGGGCATCATCGGATTTCTGGACGACTTCCAGAAGGTATCGAAGGAACGGAACCTGGGGCTCTCGTCCTCTGGCAAGTTTGCCGGGCAGTTGGCGATTGCGGCCATTTTCGTGTTTGTACTCACCCGTACGGATTTCTCGTTGGAGATTTCGTTTACGCGCTCGCTCGACTGGTCCATTCCGGTGTGGGCGTTTGTCCTCTGGGCACTGTTTATGCTCACTGCCACAGCCAACGCCGTCAACATCACGGACGGCCTCGACGGGCTCGCATCAGGCTCCAGTGCCCTGGTATTCGGTGCCTATATGGTGATGTCGTTCTGGATCTTTCGAAATCCCGAGTTCTATGGACGTTTCATCGCGCAAGACCTCTCGGCGCTCGATCTGGCCCGTTTTGCGGCCGCATTGTCAGGAGCGACTCTCGGGTTCTTGTGGTGGAACGCGGCTCCGGCGAGGATCTTCATGGGCGACGTTGGTTCACAATCCCTCGGTGGAGCCATGGCAGCTCTGGCTCTCCTAACGAACACGCACCTTCTGTTACCGATCCTCGGCGGCCTGTTCGTCATGGAAACGCTGAGTGTCATTTTGCAGGTCGCGTCCTTCAAGAGCACCGGAAAACGGATCTTTCGAATGGCGCCGATCCACCATCACTTCGAGATGCTCGGATGGCCGGAAACGACGATCATCATCCGATTCTGGATTATCGGGGCCCTATGCGTAGCGGCCGGTCTTGGCATCTTCTATGGCGACTTTGTGACTTCAGGTGGTATCCCATGAGATTGTTGATCCTGGGTGGGGGAGTCTCCGGACGATCCGCCGCCGGTCTGGGCCGACGCCTGGGGTATGACGTTGAAATCTTTGAGACAGATGGCGAAAACGCTCAACTGCTGCGCGCCGACGGATTCAGAGTCGTCTCCGATTCCTGGGCGGCCTCAATGCTCGACGGAGTCGATGTGGTTGTGACGTCTCCCGGGCTGGCGGAATCGTCGGATCCGATTGTCGAAACGCTTTCGGCAGGGGTACCCATCATCAGTGAAATCGAGTGGGCATCGCGGGTACTGCGGGCCCCGTACGCGGCGGTTACGGGAACGAATGGGAAGACCACCGTTACCGCGCTCACCGCCGAGATCCTGGCGGCGTCCGGACTCAACGTGGTAGCTGCCGGCAACATTGGGCTCGGCTTGTCCGATGTCGCCGACCAGGATTGGGATCGCGTCGTGATCGAAGTCTCCAGTTTCCAACTTCGATTCATAGACACCTTCCGGCCAGCAGTCGCAGTGTTACTCAACGTCGCCGACGATCATCTCGACTGGCACGGATCGTACGAAGCGTACGCCTCCGCCAAGGCCCGGATCTTTGAGAACGCCGGGGCAGAGGATGTGCTCATATTCGACGTCGATGATGCTGGAGCGACGCAACTGGCAGCCGGGGCGAAGGGACGGGTTATCCCTATCAGTGGCAAAAGCGCTCCCGCGGGTGGATACGGGGTTCGCGATGGCGTGCTCACAACCATCGGAAGTTCGATCCCGCTCACGGCACTCCGGGTAAAAGACGTTGCCTATCTCCTTGACATGACGGCTGCCGCCGTAGCCGCCGAGAATCTCGGCGCATTGCCAGAGGCGGTTCGAGACGTACTGATGACCTTCCAACCGGGTCATCATCGTCGGACCCGGATCGGGGTATGGAACGAGGTGTCCTGGATCAATGACTCGAAAGCGACCAATCCGCACGCCGCGGTGGCCGCATGCGAAGCGTATCAATCGGTCATCCTGATAGCCGGCGGCCGAAACAAAGGGCTGGATCTGGCGCCGATGACGCAAGTGCCGTCTATCAAATACCTCATCGCTCTGGGAGAGGCAGCTCCTCAGTTGCTTTCCCACTGGACGGGCGATGGGGTCCTCGTCGGCTCTCTCGACGAGGCCGTAGCGGCGGCCGCGGCGGTCGCTGAGCCAGGCGACACGGTGCTTTTGGCACCCGGCTGTGCAAGTTTCGACATGTTCACCTCATATGAAGCCCGTGGAGAGGCCTTCGAGGCCGCCGTCAAATCGTTTCAGGGAGAAGCCGCATGACTGCAGCCGTAACGTCCATTGCCAAGGTCCGCCAATCGGCCCGAAAGCGAGCCGACGCCACCCTCGCCAACCATCGGGTTTCCGTCTTCATCGTGGTCATCGTCGGGTTGTTGGTAGTCATTGGCCTCGGCGCGACCCTATCTGCATCGTCGGTGATAGCCCTCGACACCGACCTTGAGCGGATCTACTTCTTCAAGCGTCAGGCAGGATGGGTGGCGATTGGAATAGTTGTCATGGTGACTGCTGCCAAGACGCCATACCAGTGGTACGCCAGGTTCGCCCCGTGGATCTATCTGGTATCGGTCGCCGGCCTGATAGCAGTGCTGTTTCTCGGTCAGAAAGTGGGGGGCGCCACGCGATGGATCGAAATAGGACCGATCGGCTTCCAGCCCTCTGAGCTGTCCAAATTCGGTCTGCCGGTCATGCTTGCTTCGGTCTTCACAAAGAAGCGGAAGCTCCTCGGTGAGTTCGGCCACTTCATCGTGCCGGTGGCGGTGACGATCGGGCTCACTGGTACCTTGCTGGTCTTTGAACCAGATTTTGGTACGGCCCTTGTGGTCTCGGTTGCCGGCATGGCGATCATCGTCGCCTCTGTCACGCCGCTGCGTTTCGTCACCTTCACCGGGGCCATCGGCGTGGCCGGAGCCACTCTTCTTGCGGTGAGCCAGCCGTATCGCCTTGAGAGGGTTACGTCCTTTCTTGCGGCCGATCCCGATGTCCTCGGGTCAGGGTGGCAGCTCAATCAGAGCCTGAACGCACTCGGAACGGGAGGAGTGTTCGGGATCGGACTCGGGCAAAGCCGGGCGCGGTGGTTGTACCTTCCCAATGCCCACACGGATTTCATCTTTGCCATCATTGGAGAGGAGATGGGTTTTGCAGGGGCAATTTTTGTGCTCGGGATGCTGGCGTGTCTCACCCTGTTGGGAGCCGTGACCGCCCTCCGGGCCCGCGATAGCTTCGGCCGCCTGCTGGCGATCGGCATCACCGCCTGGATCTGTGCTCAGGCCGTTGTCAATATCGGCGGGGTGGTTGGTGCCCTCCCGATTTCTGGAATCGCTCTTCCGTTCGTCTCATACGGTGGCACCGCCATCGTGATGGCCATGGCAAGTGCCGGCGTTCTCATCAATATTGCCGGTCAAGGTCGGGCTGGCGGGATGCACGCCAAACGATGAGTTATGGCATCGCAGCGGCAGGGACGGGTGGCCATGTCTTTCCAGGACTGGCGATAGCCGAAGCGCTGGAGCGCACCGGTGTCGGACGGGAAGAGATCGTCTTCTTCGGTGGCGCACGGTTCGAGGCCAAGGCCGTGCCTGACGCGGGCTACGACTTCGTGCAGGTCGAGCTTCGAGGGCTCAAACGATCCTTTAGTTCTGCCAACCTGGGAATTCCGGTCCTCGTACACCGAGCTGCGACGACGATCGCCGAAGAGCTTCGTCAGCGATCGGTCAAGGTGGTGATCGCGACAGGAGGCTATGTAACGGTTCCGGCCGGCTGGGCGGCGCGCCGGGCATCGGTTCCCTTCTTCGTCCAAGAGCAGAACGCCCACGCCGGCCTGGCAAATCGGCTAATGAGCCGGTGGGCGGTTGACGCTTTCACTTCTTTCCCAATCACCGAGGGACTTCCCAACGGGGTATACACCGGTAATCCGCTCCGATCCGAGTTCGTTGAATTCGACCGCACCCGGCTGCGACCCCTGGCGCTCGAACGCTACGGGCTCAACTCCGATACACCTGTCCTTGGCGTGGTGGGAGGCAGCCTCGGAGCCGGGGTCCTCAATGAGGCCGTACAATCGCTAGTACGAGCCTGGAGCGGTCCAGACATTCAAATCCTTCATCTCACGGGAACCCTGCACGGTGACACCGTGTCGGCCCAGCCCAATCCCTTCGAAATACCGTGGAAGGTCGTACCATTCGAGCCATCTATGGGCTTTTTCTTCGCGGCATCCGATCTTCTACTGGCGAGAGCAGGCGGCATGGTTGCCGAGATAACGGCCACCGGGACGCCCGCCATCCTGGTGCCAGGGGACTTCGGAAGCAAGGGGCACCAACTCGCCACTGCTCGATTTGTCGAAGAAGCGGGAGGGGCGATCGTGGCGAGTGAAGACGAGCTCAATGATATAGCAGAGCGGATTGTCGAAATCATCGGTGACACCGAGCGGATTACTGAAATGGCAGAGCGGTCAAAAGAGCTCGGACGCCCGCATGCGGCTGACGATATCGCCAAACGGTTGGTGGCCGCCCATGATTGAGATTGCCCGGTCGGTCCACATTATCGGCGTCGGCGGAGCCGGTATGAGCGGTCTCGCCAAGCTCCTGGCCCAGCTCGGGCACTCGGTGACCGGATCCGACCTTCGGCGAGGCCCCGCCTTCGATTCGTTGAGTGATGCCGGGATCGAGGTCTGGGAGGGCTCCGACCCCGTTCGTATGGGAACAGCCGAACTTGTAGTTGCCTCGTCGGCGGTTCCGGACCACGATCTTGAATGGACGACTGCTCGTGATCTGGGCATCGAACGGTGGCGCCGGCCGCAGTTGCTGGACGCGGTTACATCGTCGATGAACACGATTGGAGCCACCGGTACCCATGGCAAGACAACCTCGACCGCCATGATGATCGCCTGTCTGCGAGTCCTGGGGGTTGATCCCTCATTTCTGGTCGGTGGGATGCTGACCGATATGAATACCAATGCCCACCTTGGCAACCGGGAATTGCTGGTTATCGAGGCCGATGAAGCCTTTGGCACCTTCCAATCGCTACATCTCTCTGGCTTGACCGTGACGAATGTCGAGGAGGAACACCTCGATTACTACGAGACCTTGTACCGCTTGGAAGATGCCTTCGCAGAGGTTGTTCGCAATACGGATGGCCCGGTCACGGTCAACCGCGACGACCCGGGTGGACGCCGGTTGGCCGAACGCACCGGCGCCACCACGTATGGCCTGTCGGAGTCGGCTGACTGGGTTATCAGCGATATCGTTGAGGGCCGCCACGGAACTGGCTTCTCTCTCAAAAGTACCTCGTGGGCGGGGACGGTGTCTGTCGCCGTTCCCGGTCTTCACAACGTTTCCAATGCGGCGGGTGTCCTTTCCGTGCTTGGTGAGATGGGGTTCGACGTCGGTCGAGCTGCCGAAGCGTTGAACGTTTTTCAAGGTACTCACCGAAGGTTCGAGCATCGCGGAACGGTTGCCGGCGTTACGATCATCGACAGCTATGCCCACCATCCCACCGAGGTGGCGGCCGATCTGCGCGCCGCCCGCCAGGGCGAATGGAAAAACATTTGGGCAGTGTTCCAACCGCATCTGTACTCACGGACCGCGCGGTTTTCGCGAGAGTTCGGGATGGCACTGTCTGTAGCGGATCGGGTGGTCGTTACGGACGTGTATGCGGCCCGCGAAACACCGTTGCCTGGGGTAACCGGGCGGCTGGTGGCCGATGCTGCAATGGCTTCAATGGGTGGCACGGTCGAATATGTTGCCCATCGAGCCGACCTGGCCGCCTACCTGGCGGATCGGGTGGAACCCGGTGACCTGGTTCTGACCATGGGAGCCGGCGACATTACAACCATTCCTGATGAGCTTGCCGTGTTACTGGCTGGGGGTCATCGGGATGTTGACTGACCTGGTGCTGAAAGGAACGGTGCGTGAGGGTGTCGACCTGGGACCGTTGACCACCTACAAGGTCGGCGGTCCGGCGCGCTGGCTGCTTGACGCTGACCAGATAAACGATCTCGAAGCCGTGAGTCCCTACGACGGGCCGGTTCTCGTGATTGGGAGGGGCTCGAACCTCGTCGTGGCCGATGAGGGATTCCCTGGATTGGTCATTCGACTCGGAGCTGCTTTCTCGGGCATTGACCTGAAGGGTTATGACGTCTCGGCCGGATCGACTGTTCCGTTACCGGCGGTTGCCAGGGCGGCTGCCAAAGCCGGGATCGGAGGATTCGCCTGGATGGTCGGGGTTCCCGGGTCGGTGGGAGGCGCCATCCGCATGAACGCCGGCTGCTTCGGAAGTGACATCTCCAGCACGTTGACGTCAGCAACGGTGTTCGACCTGCGAACCGGGGTTGCCACCGAGCGGGAACCCGCCACCTTTGACTATCAATACCGATCGTCGAACCTGAATTCGCACGAGATCGTGCTGGCGGGCCAGTTTGCCGGGTCACCGGGTGATCCCGAGGAGATCGAAGATGCCATGCGAGAGATCACCCGCTGGCGACGAGACCACCAACCGGGTGGCACCCACAATGCAGGCAGCGTGTTCAAGAACCCGAAAGGTGATGCGGCCGGCCGGATCATCGATGATCTCGGGCTAAAGGGTACCCGGGTAGGCCAGGTGTCGGTGTCGACGAAACACGCCAATTTTTTTGTCGCAGAGACCGGAGCGACCGCCCGGGATATCCACGGCCTGGTTTCGTTGATCCAGTCATTGGTTCATGAGCGGACCGGTGTTTGGTTGGTCCCGGAGATGGTGTTTGTGGGGTTTGAGGAATGAGCCAATCGGTGGACCCGCGCATCGAGGCGCGCCGTCGCGTGGTGCAGGTGAACCGATCCCGGGTCAGCGCTCGTCGGGTGGTCTGGATCCTTATGGTCGTTGCCCTTTTGGCGACAGCCGTGTGGGTTGTAAAGTCGCCTGCTTTATCGATCGAGGCGATCGCGGTCGACGGGGCTTTCAACACGCCCGTCGACTCCATTTTGGCCGAAGTAGGGATTACCAGCGGCGAACCGCTTCTCCTGGTCAGCACGGGGTCGGCCGAGGTGGCTCTGCGCGCCAACCCCTACGTGGCCGATGTGGCCGTCAGGAAGGTTTTTCCCAACACGATCGAAGTGGTGTTGATCGAGCGTGTTCCGGTAGCCGTCCTTGAGCATCGAACCGGTGATGTGGTGGTCGCCGTGGACGGCATGGTCCTCGCAGCTGTTGGTGAGGTTGACGTTGCCACTCGCGGACGGGTGTTGGCGTCTGCCGATCCGGTGGAGGTGGGGGAACGGATTACCGAGGTATTCGACCTTGCCGCGATCCGGTTCCTGGCCGCTTGGCAGGGCATGCCAGCGGTGGTGAGCCAGATCGACGGTGAACTATGGGCCGATGTCGATGGCTTCACCGTCCGGCTGGGGGGGCCTATCGAAATGGATCAAAAGGCGAGGTCTCTGGCAGCCGTGATCCTCGAAGGGCAGCCGACCGGGTCGCTCATCAACGTGATTGCCCCGACCCGCCCGACCGTGATGGTCCCGGAGGCGGATTCAGCGAACCCCTCCCCGGCACCCTGAACCTCTACTAGAGGGTTAGCTCTATACACTTTACGGTTGAAAGATTAGGGGTTAGGTTGAGATTGAACCCCGCTTTCCCCGGAGACAAAACCATGAGTTCACCTCAAAATTATCTTGCCGTAATCAAAGTCGTAGGTGTCGGTGGCGGTGGCGTAAATGCCGTCAATCGCATGATTGAAGCCGGCATTCGCGGCGTTGAGTTCATCGCCGTCAATACAGATGCTCAAGCGTTGTTGATGTCCGATGCCGACGTCAAGCTCGACCTTGGACGTGACATCACCAGAGGCCTCGGCGCCGGTGCCAACCCGGAGGTTGGAAGGGCAGCAGCCGAAGCCCACCGCGAGGAACTCGAAGAAGTCATCAAAGGGGCCGACATGGTCTTCGTCACCGCCGGTGAGGGTGGTGGTACGGGTACCGGAGGAGCCCCGGTTGTAGCCGATGTCGCCCGCAGCCTTGGAGCCTTGACGGTAGGCGTCGTCACCCGTCCCTTCGGGTTCGAAGGTCGTCGTCGCTCCCTTCAGGCCGAACAGGGAATTCAGAACCTACGCGAGGCAGTCGATACGCTGATCGTCATCCCGAATAATCGGTTGCTTGAGGTGGCTGATCCGAAGATGCCGATCATCGAAGCCTTCCGAATGGCCGATGAGATCCTAACTTCAGGAGTGGCGGGCATCACCGACCTCATCACGACTCCGGGACTGATCAATGTCGACTTTGCCGATGTGAAGACAATCATGCAGGACGCCGGCACGGCAGTCATGGGTATCGGTCAGGCCACCGGCGACGACCGGGCCATTCAGGCTGCGGCCAGGGCGATTGCCTCACCGCTACTCGAAACCTCCATGGACGGTGCTCGCGGAGTTCTGCTCTCGATCGCCGGCCCGTCATCCATGACACTCCACGAGGTCAACGCCGCGGCAACCGTCGTGGCGGAGTCGTCCGACACCGAGGCTGAGATCATTTTCGGGGCCATTATCGACGACGCACTCGGACAAGACATGCGGGTGACCGTAATTGCTGCCGGGTTCGACGGCAAAGGTTCGCGCCAGCGAGGGCTGGCCTCCGGGAGTTTTACTCCGTCGGCCAGTCGCCCACGCCCATCTGATGACGGTGATTTCGAGATTCCGAGTTTTGTCCAGGGGTAGTGCCACGCACCACGCATTCTCGGTTGCCAGCGATGGCGACCTGAGGCAAGGCGATCGACGACGATTCAGCCTGAAGCATCAGGTCGCTACCGAATGGGCGACCGTCAATCAGGTGCACGCCGGGCGAGTGGTCGTGGCTACCGAACCCGGCATACACGGAGATGCCGATGCTCTGGTCACTCGAACGACGGGCCTCCCGGTAGCGATATTCACGGCCGACTGTCTTGGTTTGGTTTTTGAAGGTACCGGTGTAATTGGGGTCGCCCACGCCGGTTGGCGAGGTCTTGATGCCGGGGTCCTGGAAGCAACCGTTGAGGCTATGGGTGCTCTGGGAAGCTCACCACATCGCGTGACGGCGGGACCGGGAATGAGACGGTGTTGCTACGAGGTCGGCCCCGAGGTTGCGGCCGTCTTTCCCGACTCGCGAGCACTCACCACCTGGGGTACCGTATCGGTGGATCTGATGGCTGAGTCAAAGCGCCGCCTTCCAGGGTTGGTTTTCGAGGAATTCGGTGGCTGCACCGGTTGCGACGACAAGTACTTCTCATACCGTAATGGGGCCGTCGTCGAGCGGATGGTCGCCATGGGGTGGTTGGGATGAGGGGTCTTGAGGAGGTAGAGAAGCGGATTGTCGCCGCCTGTGAACGAGCGGGTCGACCACGTGAGTCGGTGCAGTTGGTCGCCGTTTCGAAGGGGCAACCGATCGAGAAGCTTCAGGAAGCCTATCGGGCCGGTCAACGCGTGTTCGGCGAGAGTCGAGCCCAGGAGCTGGCAGTCAAGTATGGAGCCGTCGGACCAGACGTCGAATGGCACTTCATCGGCCCGCTGCAGCGCAACAAGATCCGGCAGGTGAGGCCGGCCGTGGCGATGTTGCATAGCCTTGACCGAATCGAATTGGCGGCCGCCTGGATGAAGGGACCCGGTCAGGCACCGCCGGCGCTCCTGCAGGTCAAGCTGGGCGGTGAGGCAACCAAACATGGCTTTCAGGTCGAGGCAGTCCGTGGTGCCGTGGAGGCATGTGAAGAACTGGGGCTCCCCCTCGTGGGACTCATGGCCATTCCGCCACCTTCGAGCGACCAGAACGAGGCTCGAGCCTGGTTCGAGCGGCTTCGAGATGTTCGGGATTCACTTAACCACAAGGCGGTCAGGGAACTATCGATGGGTATGTCACAGGATTTTGAAGTGGCCATCGAGGCGGGTGCGACAATTATCCGCGTCGGGTCGGCTATCTTTGGCGATAGAACGAGTTAGACGAGGGGAGGTCCACGGTGGCTTCTGTGTTTCAAAAAGGTTTGGTGTGGCTCGGCCTGGTCGATGAGGACCAGTTGACCGATGAGGAAGTTGTTGCCGGGCCGCGTCACGTCGAAGCCGCCCCGCATCCCGAACGTTCGGCCGTTTCGCGCCCGAGTGGCCGGGTCGGTGGTTCCGGTCGCCAGGCTCCGATGACGGCGCCAGGTGAGGTAATCGGTCGAAGGGTAGAGCCGCCTCCGTCGGCGCGTCGATCCTCATCGGACCGGGGTGACCTGGCTGCGGTGCGGCCAATGTCGAGTCCAGACGGTAGAACGCAAATTGTGGTTGTCTCCGACTTTGACGATGCGAAGATCCTTGCCGACCGGATCCGGGAGCGAGAACCTGTGGTGTTGGATTTACGAACGACGGAACCCGAAATGGTTCGTCGAATCATCGATTTCTCGACGGGATTGACGTATTCCTTGGATGGCTCCATGCGAAAGATCAGCGACGGTGTCATCCTCATTTCACCACCGCGTGTCTCGATCGGCCGCGACGAGAAGCGTCGCCTTGCGTCACTCGGACTCTTTGATCTCGATCCTGATATCTAATGATTCAATTCGTTTGTTACGCCGCCACGGCGTACATCGGCATCATGATCGTCTCGATTATCCTGTCGTATGTCGTCATGATCGGGCAGTTGCCGTCGGACCATGTAGCCAATCGCGTATGGCGACTTTTCAGTCGCCTGGTGGATCCGGTACTTGCCAGGATCAGGATGGTCGTCAAACCCATTCGAGTCGGCTCGGCGATGCTTGATTTGAGCCCGATCATCGTCATCATCGCCCTGAATATTCTGCAGGCGGTTATTGGATGTTGACCCACCGGCAGGGGTTGGAACCCCTGGCTAAGATCTTGACCATGGAGAATGACACATGCCGCTAAACCCGATTGACATCACGCAGCAAACGTTCCGAGTTTCCTTGCGAGGCTACGACGAAGGTGAGGTCGACGCGTTCCTTGACGAGGTTGTTTCATCCATGAAGGAATATGATCAGCGCCTACGGGACGCCGATGAGCGGGTGTCCGTGCTCGAGGAGCAGCTTCAGGCGAACCGCGAAACAGAGGTCGCCATGCGTCGAGCGTTCGTCGCCGCTCAGCGTACCGCTGATGAGATCGTTGCCGAAGCTCGTGTTGAGGGCGAACGTTTGGTCTCCGAAGCGAGCGCTCAGGCGGTCGAGATCTCAGCCGACCAGGTAAGAGAGCGCGATGCGTTGCGGATTGAATTGGCTGACCTTCGCTCAAGCGTTTCGGACATGAAAGCCCGGATGCGGGCCTTCGCCAAAGGAGTGCTGCCGGATCTCGAGAGCCTCGATACGGATCTTGCCTCGATGCAGGAACCATCTCCGTCCCGGCCTTCGCTGTCGGAGAGGGTCGCCGAGTTGAGTTCGGCCGAAGAGGTCGCCGCCCATATCCCCCCATTCGCATCGGCGGGTGGTGAGGCGAGTTCCGATTCGGGTTTCGAGGTGTTCGAAGCGTCCGAACCTGAAGATCTTGAATCCGATGTGCCGGACCCTGAGGTGTTCGAGGAGCTGGAGGAACCGGCGCCGATCGATGTTGACGAAGTTCGCACTGAAAGCACCCCGACCGAGGAGTTGCCGACGTTCGGTTCACATCGGGCTGATGCAGAACCGTCGACGTTTGCTCCCTCGTCGGGTGGTTGGCTGACCTCTCCGAATGAGCCACTGCCTGGCCGCGGGATGGCGGCATCCAATTCAGATTTTGCGACAGGGGAGATCCCCGCTGCCATAACGGACGACGATGCTGACTGGTCTCTCGACGAGTCGGACCTTGATACGCCGGCCGAGTGGACGGCCGAGGAGCCAGTTGATGACGCCCATGAACCGACTCCTGAGCCGCGTCGGCGGCCCTGGGAGCGGGAGTCCTAGGCGTCGATGCTGACGAGCAGGTGGATGGGTCGCCCATCCACAGTCATGTTGGCTGGTTCCCCAGGGTGCTCGCGATACGTGAAGGTCGTCGCCAGCGTTTCTGATTTGATCATGTCGGCGAATTCCTCGAAGGCTTTGGCGAGCTCCTGATCATCGGTCTCCCAGGTGAGGTTGATTCGGTCGGTTACCGCAAGGTCTTGCTCCCGACGCATTTTCTGAACAACCGACACCATCTCGCGTGCCATGCCCTCTGACCGAAGACCCTCGGTCAGGGCCGTGTCCAGGGCGACCGAGAGATTGCCTTCGCTCGCCACGACCACGCCCGGCCGGGGGGTTCGCTCGATGATGACGTCAGCAACGGTGATCTTTTCTCCGGCGACCTCGATGGCCGATCCAGCCTGGAGATCGAGGATTTCTGTGTGACCGAGGACCGCGACGGCAGCTGCCAGGTCTTTCATCTTTGCTCCTAGCCTCGGCCCCAGAATCTTGAAGTTGGCTTTGGCCGAAAATGACACGAGCGCTTCTTCGTCGTGGGAAGCCAGGACTTCTTTGACGTTCAGTTCTTCATCGATGAGTTCGGTGTGTCCCAATACCGAGGCGGCTACCCACTCGTCGTTTGTCACGATCGTCACGCTCTGAAGCGGTTGGCGTACCCGGATATTCGACTGCTTCCGGAGACTGTGACCGAGGCGCACGGTGGTTCTCACCGATTCCATATCGCTCTCGAGCTGGGGATCTCTGAGCTTTTCATCGGCCATGGGGAAATCGCAGTGATGAACGCTGACTGGAGCATCCGGTTGGTGTTCGGCCACCAGGCCCTGATACATCTGCTCGGTGATAAACGGCAGCACGGGCGCCAGGACCTTGGCAAACGTTGTCAAAACCTCATACAGTGTGGCGAAGGCGGCAAGCTTGTCGGCATCGTCCTCGCTCTTCTCCCGCCAGAACCGCCTCCGGGACCGCCGGATGTACCAGTTCGTCAGATCATCGATGAAGGCCAGAGTCGGTTTGATGACGGCGTAAAGGTAGTAACCCTCCATCTGTTCGTTGACATTGGCGATCAGGGTCTGGAGCGCCGAGAGAATCCACCGGTCAATTTCGGGCCGATCGGCTGGATCAGGCGCCCGCTCTATGTCAGCCAACGTGATGGCATCGGCCTCCGCATAGGTAGTAAAAAACGAGTAGGCATTCCACAACGGGATCATGACCGATCGAATCACCTCGCGGAGGCCCGATTCCGTGAAACGCATCGGCTCGCCTCGCAGCACCGGTGAGTCGATAAGGTAGGTCCGCAATGCGTCGGCACCGTACTGATTGAGCAGGACGTCGGGATCCTCGTAGTTTTTGAGACTCTTGGACATTTTCCGACCGTCTTGGGCAAGGATGTGGCCATTGACAACACAGTTCCTGAAAGGCACCTCATCTTGCAGTGCCACCGACAGCACGACGAGCGTATAGAACCATCCGCGGGTCTGGTCGATGCCTTCGGCAATGAAGTTGGCCGGGAAACGACTGGCAAACCGTTCCTCGTTTTCAAACGGGTAATGGATCTGGGCGAAGGGCATCGAACCAGATTCGAACCAGCAATCCAGAACTTCAGGAATTCGGTGCATGGTTCCCGCACACTCGGAGCACGGGAAGTCGACGTTGTCCACGAAGTGTTTGTGGATATCGTCGAGTCGCACGCCGGAAAGTTCGAAGAGTTCTTCGACAGATCCGACGCAAACGAGGTGGTCACCGGTATCGCATTCCCAGACCGGAATGGCACTACCCCAATATCGATTGCGACTGATCGCCCAGTCTCGCGCTCCCTCAAGCCAGTTGCCGAACCGTTTCGAGCCGATGTGATCGGGCACCCAGTGAATCGTATTGTTGAGCTCGACCATTCGGTCCTTGATCTGCTCGACGGCTACGAACCACGTCGGAATCGCCTTATAGATCAGGGGTGTGCCGGTCCGCCAGCAAAACGGGTAAGAATGGTTGATGGTCCGTTGGTCGACGAGCAGGCCGCCACTCTTGAGCATCCGGATGAGAACAGCATCAGCCTCCTTGACATCCATGCCGGCCACTTCGGGCACCGCCTCGGTGAAACGCCCTTCCGCATCAACGGGGTCGACGAGGACATCGAGTCCGGCGTTCTGAAGGGCGAAGAAGTCAGCCTCACCGAAGGCCGGGGCCATGTGCACGAGGCCGGTACCTTCCTCGGTGGTCACGTCCGGTGATGAGATCACCCGGAATGCGCCCCGATCACGCTCTTCACCGAAGTAGTCAAAGGGGGGTCGATAAGAGACTCCGAGCAGTTCGGTACCCCGGGCAGTTTCTGAGACTGTGCCTGCTTCGCCGAACAGCGATTCCACCCGGTCGACCGCCATCCATTGTCGGCGCCCATCGGGGTCGACGACGGCACCGTATACGAGGTCCTCGGCAACCGCCACGGCCAGGTTCGATGGCAGGGTCCACGGCGTGGTGGTCCAGATAAGCAGCCAATCGCCGGCCAGGGCCGGGCCATGGTCCTCGATGATTTCGAGTCGAACAGTTATCGACGGATCGTCAACGTCGCGGTAATCGAGGTTGGCTTCGAAGTTCGAGAGCGGCGTCGTCGCTCCCACCGAATAGGGCAACACCTTGGAGGCTTTGTAGATCAAGCCCTTGTCCCAGAGTTGGCGGAATACCCACCATACGGACTCCATGAAGTCGAGGTCCATGGTCTTGTAATCGTTCTCGAAATCGATCCATCGCCCTATACGACGGGTGATTCTTTCCCAGTTCTCGGTATTGGTTTGCACCTCGGCCCGGCAGGCTTCGTTGTATTTGTCGACGCCATATTCGGCAATGGCTCGTGGTCCGGAGATACCAATCCGTTTCTCGACTTCCATTTCGATGGGAAGCCCGTGGGTATCCCACCCGAAGCGGCGTTCGACCCGGTATCCGCGCATCGTCCAATAGCGCGGCACCATGTCTTTGATGATCCCGGCCAGCAAATTACCGTAATGCGGGCTGCCGGTCGGGAACGGCGGTCCGTCGTAAAAAGTGTACTCATTGGTCGGCGGCCTCAGTTCGACGGACTGAACAAATGCGTCGGTTCGGTCCCACAGTTCCAGAATCTCCTGTTCGAGATGGGGGAAATCAGGTCGGTTGTCGATTCGTCGAAACGGGGTTGCTTCATTCATGGAGGATAAGGGTACCTGGCTTTGAGGTGGCGTCGTTCGGGAATAACCGGAGGCGGTCCCGTCGGTCCGGATGTCAAAACGCAGTTCAAGATGACCGTATAGCCTGTTCTTCGTGCTAATTTTGCAGGTCACGCTCGGAGGTACCTATGACCCGCGAATTGGCTCCCAAGACAATCAAACGCTTTCAAGCCAGGCTTGAAGCAGAACAGGCGCGCCTGTCGACGCTCATTGATACGCACGTGCGGGAACGTGAGGAGTCGCGTATCTCCGAGACTTCGTCCGAGCGTATGCCCGATCCGACCACGGCTGAGGGCGGATCGATGACCTTCGAGTACGAGAAGGATCGTTCGGTTGATCGCAACCTCCAGAACCTGCTGTCCAAGACCCAGTACGCGCTGATTCGGCTGCGGGATGGTAAGTACGGCATATGTGAGGGTTGCGGCGTCTCGATTCCGCTCGAACGGCTGGAGGTTCTACCTCACGCCACCGAATGCGTGAGCTGCGCTTCGAAACGCTCGTGAGGGGACGCACGGCCGCGCTCATCGCGTTGGCGGTCGTGGCGGCCGATCAGTTGACCAAATACTGGGCTCGCACCAACCTGGAGGGTTCCCCAATGACGGTGATTCCTGGTTTCCTATCGTGGGAGTATGCGGAGAATACCGGGGCGGCGTTTGGGGTACTGCGCGGTTCGGGTGCCGGGATGGTACTTGGAATGGCGGCGGTTGTTGCGATCGGGATCGTTTCGTATGCGATCTCCCAGGCAAGCCGAACCGCAGAGGTTGTTGGTTTGGCCCTCGTTGGTGGCGGGGCGGCCGGGAATCTGGTCGATCGAATTACCAACAGCGATCGGTTTCTTGCCGGGTTTGTCGTCGACTGGATACGCCTTCCCAACTTCCCAAATTTCAATATTGCCGACTCATCCATAACCGTTGGGGCGGCTTTGCTGATCTGGATGGCCTGGCGAGCTGATGGACACTGAGCCGGCCGCCCTGTCCGAGGATGACTTTCGAGTTATGGCGGTTCCAGCCGCACTGGATCGCCAGCGGGTAGACAAAGTCATTGCTTCTTTGGCGGGGGTGCCTCGCTCGATTGCCAGAGCCTTTATCGACGACAACCTGGTCACGGTGAATGGTCAGCCGATCCGGCCCGCCGACAAAGTCAATGACGGCGATCAGATCCGGCTACCGCTGAACCAGGTCAACGATACGGTTGCTGCGGACTTCGATGTTGTGTTCGATGTGCTGTTCGAAGATGACGACCTGGCCGTTATCAACAAGCCGCCGGGTCTGGTGGTTCACCGCGGAGCCGGTAACCGTTCAGGGACGCTGGTGAATGGATTGGTGGCCCGCTATCCGGGCATTGTCGGCGTCGGTGAGAACCCCCGGTGGGGGATTGTCCACCGGTTGGACCGGGATACGAGCGGCGCAATGATGGTGGCGCTCACGCCTCGTAGTCATGTGGCACTCAGTCGCCAGATCAAGGCCCGATCCGTGCATCGACATTACACCACCCTGGTGAGCGGACTTTTCCCCATCGAGCGAGGAACGATCGAAGCACCAATCGCTCGCGATCCGGGGTCAGCTACCAAGATGGCAGTCCTCATTGATGGAAAGTACGCGAGGACCCATTACCGGCGAATTCGTGAATGGCTGAGTCCCGAATTGTCATTGTTGGAGGTTGAGTTGGAGACCGGTCGTACCCACCAAATCCGGGTGCATATGGCGGCTATTGACCATTCGGTCGTAGGGGACAGCCTGTATCGGCCAGGACCCGATCCGATCCGCATGCCGCGCATGTTTTTGCACGCTCACCAACTGGTATTTGAACACCCATTCACCGGCGAAACCATGGAGATCGACGCTCCATTGGCTCCGGACCTGCAAGCAGTCCTCGATGAGTTGGACGGGTAGTTCGAGTTAGCCAAAGAACGTCTCGACCACCCGATAGATTTCGGTATCGAGCAGTCGGACCCTGGAGCACGCCTCTTCAAGAGAGACCGGAACGATGGCGTCTCCCCGGAGTGCCACCATCAATCCGGTTTGGTTGGTGATCGCCAGATCGGCGGCAGCGACCCCGAATCGGGTTGCCAGAATTCGGTCGTAGGCGGTAGGCGTGCCCCCCCGTTGGACGTGTCCGAGTACCGTCACCCGGGTCTCGAACCCCGACCGCGCTTCGATTGCGGGTGCCAGGACGTTCGATATGCCGCCGAGGCGCTCAAATCCATAGGCGTCTCGTTGGAGCGTCGGTGCGTCGAGATCGGAGGGTAGGGCGGCGCCTTCGGCGACGACGACGATCGAGTAGTTCTTTCCCCGCTCATGGCGGCGTGCCAGCAAATCGACTAGTTCGTCGAGGTCATACGGGACCTCAGGTACGAGGACTGCATCGGCTCCGGATGCCATTCCGGCATAGGCGGCGATCCACCCGGCATGGCGGCCCATAACCTCCACGAGGATGACACGGTTGTGAGACTCGGCCGTCGTTGTCAGACGGTCAATCGCATCCGTAGCGATTTGGACGGCCGTGTGAAAACCGAACGTGACATCGGTGGCGGCGATATCGTTGTCGATCGTCTTGGGTACTCCGATGACCGGGAGGCCTTCATTGAATAGTTTGAGCGCCGATGCCAGCGTGCCCTCGCCACCGATCACCACGACCTGCTCTATCCCGTGGGCTTCGATCGTTGGCATGATGGACGCAATTCCATCGCCATGCACGTAGGGGTCCTTTCGCGAGGTCCCGAGAATGGTCCCTCCCAAGCCCATGATGTCATCGACGCTATCGCGGTCAAGCGCGACGGTGATGTTCTCCATCAGTCCTTTCCAGCCGTCCCGGATGCCAATGCAGGGCCGTCCGGCTTGATGCGCTCGATAGACCACCCCGCGAATAACCGCATTCAGTCCGGGGCAGTCGCCACCGGCGGTGAGGATTCCAATCATGGAACACAGGCTACCGAGTCCGGTCCACGGTCGGCTACGTTTCGTCAACGGCTAGGTTGATGCAGCAATGACTGAAGGCCTTTCACACTGTTATCGCCACCCCGACCGGGAAACCGGGTTAGCTTGCTCCAACTGCGGCAACCCGATCTGTCCGGATTGTTCCGTGGATGCGGCCGTGGGCCAACGTTGCCTTGACTGTCACAAAGCGATTGGAACCACCAGAGTCAGCCGCGGAACCGGCGCGGCAGCCCTCGGGCCGGTTACGAAAGCTCTGCTGGTCATCAACATCGCGGTGTACTTACTGCAGTTGACGCCGGGTGGCGCCGACCTGGTCTTCCGGTTCGTCCAGGTCAATTCCTCCATTGCGGCTGATGGAACATGGTGGACGCTGTTGACGTCTGCGTTCATTCACTTCGACCTCTGGCATATCGGTTTTAATGGTTATGCGTTGTACGTCCTAGGCCCCCGGGTTGAGGCCCGACTCGGGGCGGGACCGTTTTTTGGTCTCTATATTTTCTCGGCGGTCATGGGCGGTATCGGCGGTTACCTGTTGGGTGGGTCGGGGTTTGCGCAGATCGGTGCCTCGGGAGCCATCTACGGAATCGCCGGGTACTTGTTCTGGCACTGGTGGCCATCTCGTCGATCAGCGCAGGGACGTCAAGGCTGGCAGCTGGTGCTGTGGTTGGTCGGGATCGGGATCGTGCTTCCCTTCGCTCTGGGAGGGTTCATTTCCTGGCAAGGTCATTTCGGCGGGCTCATTGGGGGTCTGCTCGTTGCAGCCGGCTGGGACCTATTTGGAATCACCGACCGGGTCAAGCGGACCATTTTCGCGCTGGCGCCGGCCGTGCTGATACTCGCCGGCATCGCGGTGTCAGTCTGGTAACGTCGAACCACACGCCTGTAATTCACCTTCGGAGGTCGATCTAGGGTGGCCCGGGACGGTTTTGCTCATCTTCACGTTCATTCCGAGTTCTCAATGCTCGATGGGGCGGCGCGTGTCAAAGATATGGTCAGGGTCTCGGTCGAGGACAATCAGCCGGCGATTGCCATCACCGACCACGGGGTAATGTACGGGGTCGGTGACTTTTATCGGGCGGCGACCGCCGAAGGCGTAAAGCCGATTCTGGGGGTCGAGGCCTACATCACACCGGGCAGCCGATTCGATCGGCCAGGTCGCGCCGAGAATCAGCGGTATCACACCACATTGCTTGCCGAAACCCAGCTTGGCTATCAGAACCTGATGAAGATGGTTTCTGCCAGCTACCTTGACGGGTATTACTACAAACCCCGGATGGACTTCGATCTGCTTTCCAAGTACGCCGAGGGCATCATCGCCACATCCGGGTGTCTTGGTGGTGAGGTGGCAGCTCGGCTGGCGCCTGACGCCTCCCGGGAAGAAGGGAACCGCAACAGCTCGCGAGATTTCGATGGGGCGTTGGCGGCAGCTTCCCGCTACCAGGACATCTTCGGGAAGGACAATTTCTTCATTGAGATCGCCGATCATGGTATTGAGGCACAGCGGAGGATTCTTCCCGACCTCGTTGAGATTTCGAAACGACTCGGCGCACCGCTGCTGGCGGCCAATGATGCGCATTACATCGCGGCGGCTGATGCCGAAGCGCACGATGTGTTGCTCTGTATCCAGACCGGCTCGACGATCGATGATCCCAATCGTTTCCGGTTCGAAGGCACGGGTCTCTATCTGAAGTCTGCCCGCGAAATGCGGGCGTTGTTCCCGGAAGATTTATACCCGGGTGCCTGCGACACCACGCTTGACATCGCCGATAGGGTCGACGTGACCCTTGATTTCGGCAACATCCTTCTGCCCTCGTTCCCCGTGCCTGACGGCTATGACGTTGACTCGTATCTACGCGAACTCGTCTACGAGGGTGCCAAGGAGCGCTACGGAGCGATCCTCGAGGACGAAGTGGTCGAGCGAATCGAGCATGAGCTTCGGATCATCAGCGACATGGGATTCCCTGCCTACTTCCTCATCGTTTGGGACATCATCAAATATGCAAAGGACCAGGGGATTCGGACCGGCCCAGGGCGAGGCTCGGCGGCAGGCTCGATCGTTTCATACACGCTCCGCATCACTGACCTCGATCCTCTGAAATATGGCCTCATCTTTGAACGCTTCCTGAATCCGGGTCGAAGGGAAATGCCGGATATCGACATGGACTTCGATGAGAGGTACCGGGGCCAGATGATCAAATACAGCGCCGAGAAGTACGGTTCCGATCACGTAGCGCAGATCATTACGTTTTCGACCATCAAGGGCCGGCAAGCGATTCGGGACTCGGCACGGGTGTTGGGACTCCCGTACGCCGTGGGCGACAAAGTCGCCAAGATGATGCCCCAGGCGATTCTCGGCAACGAGGCAACCCTGGACAATGTGCTTGAGCCCCCTGGTGCTGATGCCGACCATGACCAAAAGGAGTGGTTCAACAACTCCTCCGAACTGCGGACTGCATACGAATCCGATCCGGACGTGCGCAGGGTGGTCGATACGGCTCGAGGCCTGGAAGGCCTGCGCCGCCAGGACTCCATCCACGCCGCTGCGGTGGTTATCTCACCGCAGCCTGTGTCAGAGCTATTGCCGGTTCAGCGCAAGGGTGAAGATAATGAAATCGTCACCCAGTACGAGTGGCAAGTCGTCGAAGCTCTTGGTCTTATGAAAATGGATTTCCTCGGTTTGAGGAACCTGTCCACGATCGAGCGATGCCTTGAACTCATTCGCAAGTCCGGAGTCGAGGCACCGGATATCGATCACGTTCCTCTCGATGATGAAGCGACCTTCAAGCTGCTGAGAGCCGCCGACACGATTGGTGTATTCCAGTTGGAGGGCACTCCGATGCGGGCTCTGATCCGTTCGTTGGAGCCCGACACGTTCGACCACATCATTGCGGTAAATGCGCTGTTTCGTCCAGGCCCAATGGGCATGAAGATGCACTATGCCTACGCCGACCGCAAGAACGGGCGGGAACCGGTCGAGTATCCACACCCTGCGACCGAGAAGTTTCTCGCCAACACCTACGGGATCATCGTGTATCAGGAGCAGGTCATGCAGGTCGCGCAGGAGATCGCCGGCTACGACATGGCTGATGCTGACAAGCTTCGTAAGGCCATGGGCAAGAAGATCAAGTCTGTCATGGACGACGAAAAACAAAAGTTCGTCGATGGATGCGTCTCCCAGGGACACGACCCGCAACTTGGTGCCGACCTTTGGGATGCCATCGAGCCGTTTGCGGGTTATGGGTTCAACAAATCCCACTCTGCGGCTTATGCCCTGGTGGCCTATCAGACGGCTTACCTGAAGGCGCACTACCCGGCTGAATATATGGCGGCCCTCCTAACTTCCACCAAACGGGACAAAGATCGAACTGCGATCTATTTGAATGAATGTCGCGCCATGGGAATCGACGTGCTGGTGCCTGATATCAACGTCTCGGAGACCGACTTCGTCACGCGGGAGGGCAAGATTCGCTTCGGGATGTCGGCGGTGCGAAATGTTGGCGAAGGCGTTGTCGAGAAGATGGTCGAGGCCCGAGAAGAGGGCGGCCCGTTTGCTGACTTCTCCGACTTCGTGAACCGGGTCGATCCAATCGCGCTCAACAAACGGACGATTGAGTCCCTGATAAAGGCGGGGGGGTTTGACAGTCTTGGGCACGGACGCAAGAGCCTGTTTCTCATTTATGACGACATTCTCACCAGCACCCTGGAACGACGAAAAAACGAGGACGTTGGCCAATTCAGTCTGTTTGCCGCTGCCGAGAGCGACACCATCGAATCGGACGTCTTTATCGGAACGGACGAGTGGGACAAGAAGATCAAGCTGGGATTCGAGCGCGAGATGTTGGGACTTTACATTTCCGATCACCCGTTGCGAGGCGTCGAGTCGGCGATCCGATCCGCTTCATCTGCTTCGATCAGTGGTCTCATGGATCTTGGCGACAACGCCACCGTGACGATCGGGGGCCTGGTTGGACCGATCACCAGAAGGATGACTCGCAAGGGCGAGCCGATGGTGTTCTTCGACCTCGAAGACTTGGAGGGCGCCGTTGAGGTGATGTGCTTTCCTCGAACCGTGGCCGAGTTCGGACCCCTCGTCAGGGAAGACGCCATTCTGGTCGTGACCGGCTCCCTCGACCATCGGGGCGATTCCGTGAAGATTCGTGCCCGAACCCTTCGGGAGGTTGATCTCACCGTTGATGAGACGGTCCGGCTTGAGGTTCCGGCCCAACTTTTGTCGGCCGAGAATGTGCGAAAGCTGAAAGAAGTTCTCACTAATCATCCCGGTAAGGCGCCAGTGGTCTTGCACATGACGACCAACGATGGGCACAAGGTTCTGCGCCTTGACGACAACCACCGGGTCGAGCCGCGCTCGGCCTTATACGCCGAGATACGAGAGCTTTTTGGTCAGAAGTCCGTCATATGAGGAGGGCTAGTCGATCAGGTCGGTCAGAAGTCCGGTTTCGTCGATGAGGGCGGCGAGGGACTCCAGATCGGTCGGAGCGGTCGGTTTCCACCCGATCGACACGATTTTGGTCCGATAGCGTGCGGCGAACTCGTCCCGCACTGTCTCTTGACGCCGGGCTTCTCTCGCCCAGAGCGCCAGATTACGCGCCAACGGTCGCGTGGTGTCGGCAGGAATCTCGGCTTTCTCCCACGCAGTGGGCAGGGTCCGGTTGAACACCACGGCGGCGGGTGGGCGAGCGACCAGGGGTAGTTCCTTGAAGAATCGAGCGGCTTCGGTCACCGGTGCCGGATCGGAGGTTGTTACGACGATCGTCGTTGACTTGCGGAAATACTTCTCGATTTCCTGGGATCGCGTTCGTAGTCCGTCATACGTAGTCCGCAGATCGAACAAGAAGGCACCGACTCGTTCAAGCAAATCAGAGCCAAGCGCGATATCGACAATTCTGAGCGCGGGACGTGCCGCAACATTGAATAGTTCGCGTCGACCGGGTATCGCTCCGCCGGTAAGCCATCGGAAGAGGCGCCCACCGACCAGATTCGTCAGTTCAGTCGGGGCGGTGAAGAACTCGATACCCCCTGAAGCGGGAGGAGTGTCGACGATGATCACGTCCCATCGGCGCTCGTCGAGGTATTGAGCCATCGCCTCGGCAGCGGCGTACGACTGTGAGGCGGGGAAGTGGCGTGTGATGGCGTGGAAGAACTCCGAATTCACGAGGCGATCTGCGGCATCGGGCGGGGCATGGCTGCGGGCGATTTGATCCCAGCTTGCTTCCGAGTCAAGCATGGCAGCCCAGAGGGTTGGCAGCGTCTTGTTGGCCGTCGGGGTGTTGTGCAACTCGTCGAGTCCGAGAGCGGTGGCCAGTCGTTTCGCCGGGTCGACGGTGAGAACCAGAGTTTGGTACCCGGCCTGAGCGGCGGCCACACCGAGCGCCGCCGACACGGTTGTCTTGCCGACGCCACCCGCTCCGGTCACCAGAATCGGCCCCGTCATCGCTGTTCCAACTCGTCGGCGATTCGTTCTGCCACCTCGACCGGTCCGGTGACGCCAAAGAGATACGGTAATTCGCGTCCCCGGTCAGGTAGTTGGGCCAACCAGCGTTGTTGTTCCTGGAAGATTCCGTCGTGTAGCGCAGCGGCCGCCCCGATCGGAGTTGACAAATCTGCGGGGATCCGGGCTCCGAGCGGTTCGAGAATTCGATTGGTAATCACTTCTGCGACGCCGATCAGCCCCTCCTCACTGATCCATTTCAGTGTCTCTGCGGTCTCGACGGTGGGCAATTCCTCGGCGAGCGTGACCATGACGAGGCCGGTCCTGGCTCTATCTCCCATCAAATCTTCCATCCATCGAGTTTGTTCGCGGACCTTGCCGGCACCGACGAGTTCGGCGACGGTCTTCGGGGCCCGAATATGGGATCCAATGGCTCCCGAGGGCGGAGCATCCGCTACTACGAGGTCCCAGTTATTCGTGCGGGTCTCAAAGAGAACCTTGCCCATGGTGACAGTTTCCCGGATGCCGGGAGCGGCCGAAGCCAGCGCGTCAAAGGCCCGGGCAACCGGGCCAATCCTGGACAGCTTAGGGACTCGCAAAACGATGCGGAGGTACTCGTCGAGGGCGGCGGGTCGCTCGATACCGAGGGCAAAGACTCCGGGGCGGACTTCAGTAGCCTCGTAGCTCAGACTTTCGACCCCGAGGTGGGCTGCCAGGCCCCGCTTTTCGACCATGCCGATCGCGAGAACCTTCTGTCCCCGGCGAGCGGCTTCGATGGCCAGTGCAGCGGATACGGCTGACTTTCCAACGCCGCCCTTGCCGGTCACCAGGAGTAGCTGTTGATGCATGGTGCCAGGCTAGCGTTGGGGGTAATAGAATCGAGACAGGATGGGAAGGGACTGATGGCAGATTTTGACGTAGATCAGATGCTGGCTCGTTTTGCGGAACGAGCTCAGGCGGTCAGGGACCGGCCGATGCCCCCGGTTGAGGGCGAAGCTCGCAAGGGCTTCATCAAGCAGGCCGAAACGGACCTCATCGACTTTTCACTCGTCGCCAACGCCAGTTGGGAACTTGAGGATGGTTACTTGGTGTTGAGGGTGCCGCTCGCCTGATGGTTCGATTTGCGGATCGAGTGGCGAACGTCAAACCGTCGACCATTCGCGAGATTCTGCATCTCACCCAACAGTCACACGTCATCTCGTTCGCGGGGGGACTTCCTGCACCGGACCTGTTCCCGGTCGGAAGGCTCCGTGAAGCGGCAGATCAGGTTCTGTCGAATCCGGCGAACCTGCAATATTCGATTACCGAAGGTGAAACGGTGCTGCGCGAACTGGTGGCCGGCCGGTCGCCGGAGTTACCTGACCCTGCAAACGTGCTCATCGTGTCAGGATCCCAGCAGGGGCTCGACCTGGTTGGAAAGTTGCTGATCAATCCGGGTGACTCGATCGTGGTCGAGGCTCCCACATACCTCGGGGCTTTGCGGGCTTTTGATGTTTATCAGGCTCGCTATGTGGCCATTCCGACGGATGAAGCCGGCATCGATCCGGTCGCTGTAGAGCAGGCGCTGATTGATGGCGCCCGGGTGATCTACCTTAATCCGAATTTCTCCAACCCGACCGGCAAGACCATGGTGAAGACCAGGAGGCGCCAGATCGTGGAACTCGCCGAACGGTTCGATGCGCTCGTCTATGAGGATGACCCGTATGGGATGCTTCGCTTCTCAGGTGATCCCGTTCCCCCGATGGTCACGATGAGTTCGAGCCATGTCTTATATGCAGGGTCTTTTTCGAAGATTCTGGTTCCTGGATTTCGATTGGGATGGTTGTCCGGACCCAAGGGGATGATCGAGAAGCTCACCATGATCAAACAAGCCGCGGACCTGCATACCTCCACGACCACCCAGGCGATAGCCGCGGAAGCATTAACCGACGATTTCCTCGATCGCCACGTCGATCAGGTACGGGCTCACTATCGACAGCAGCGCGACCGAATGCTGCTGGCGTTGGCTAACTATTTTCCGAAGGAAACCAGCTGGACCGTCCCCGACGGCGGCATGTTCATCTGGGTGACGTTGCCCGAAGGACTCGACGCCACGGCCCTGCTTGGGCGGGCCGTGGATGAGGGGGTCGCCTATGTGCCTGGTGAGCAGTTTTTCACGGACGGATCCGGCCGGAACACCCTGCGGCTGGCCTACTCAGTTGCCAGCCCGGCCGATATCGAACGCGGGATCGAACGACTCGGTTCTTTGTTCGCTCGATCGATGATCTAGGGATGCTACGCATAGGAGTCCGAATAGAAGGCATGGAGCGAGCACTCGCAAGCTCGCATTGCCAAACTTCCAGATCCAGTCGGAGCTAATCAATCCGACTCCCGCCCATCCCCATGAGAGCCAGCGAAGTAGCGCCGCCTTAGCCACGAATCCTCCGCCGATCGCCAATCCCAGACTCACCAGCGCCAGAGCGGAGTAAGCGTGGTCTTTGGTTGGCGCCCCTGCCCAAAACGCCGCGCCCTTGACAACGCCCATGATCGGCCAATCTAGGTGGGAACCGGTATTGAATCCGCCCATATGTCCGTGAAGGATGGCGGTCCAGATCGCCACCGGAGCCAGCGGAGTGATCACGGACGCAAGAGCCCATCGCCGGCGTCGACTTGTCCAGAGCCACATGGCCACCGCGAGGGCCGCGACATAGTAAGGCTCCTTGGTTAGCGCGGCACCGGCTAGGAATAGCGTCGCCTTTGCTGGCCGGTCGCCCAGAGCTGCGCCGATGCCAGCCAGCATGAGGGCGATACCGAGCGGATCGGGTGTGAGAAGTCGGATCCCGAGGACCCAGCCAAAGTTTCCGATCAGCCCGAAGGCCACCCATCGTGGCAGATTGAAACGGGCTGCCATGGCCATCAACGAAGCCAACGACGAGGATGCGGAAGCTACCACGACCGTGATCATTCCAACCAGCAGGCCTCGACCGTCGAGGAGTCCGCCGAAGGAAGCCAGGAGCGGGTAGGCGATTCGCCGATATCGAAGACCGGGACTCGGTATCAGACTCGGAACTGTCGACCCTCTCAGATCGGACCCGATGGCGAAATAGATCGAACCGTCGTTGCCGACCCCTGGCATTAGATTGAGGTCGGGGAGGCGGGTGGAAATGTAGCTGGCTAGCTCGCTGTCCTCGCCGACTTGTAGGACCGAGGCGTACGATCCCAGGGCGTTGGCTTGAGTGATAAGAAGAAAGACCGCGATGCCAGCACCTAGAAGCCCCCAGAGCATGCGCTCTTTCGGAGGATATGGTCGCAGGTTCCGCCCATCGTGGGGTGGGTCTTGAGGAGATCCAAGGGCTTGTCGGGGCACGGCGGGATATTGTACCGGCCGTCGAACCTGACCGAGTAACCTACATAGCACTGATCATGTTGTTGCTTCGTTTGCTTTTCTTTGGAGTCGTGTTTGCTGCCGTCGTCGTGGCCGCCGTCCCGACGTTCATTTTGGTGAACCTGTCGAATGGCGGCAACGGTTTTGGGATTTGCGACGGTGGCCTCGGCAATTGTGACTTTTCGTTCGTGGCCTCGGTTGAACTCAGCACGGCACTCATGCTGGTCCTGATCGTGCTGGTGGCCCTGGTTCGGATTGGT
>JAENVV010000101.1 GCA_016650365.1 Acidimicrobiia bacterium | reverse complement strand
CGCCCGTGATGGCGGCAATGCCCGCGGTGGTACCACCGGCCAGCACCTGATCGGCTATGACCTTTCTCCTGCCAATGGTCTCGAATACTGCGGACCATACCTCTCCCTGGCGGAACAAGAAGTCGAGGTCGTTGTCGACTCCCTTTTCGGTCAGGAGGCGAACCACCATCTCGGCGGGTCTTGGCTGGAGACCTTCACCGGCTGCCACCTTCTGATTCCCGGCTGCGTCTTCTGAGACGAATGGCCTGGAAATGGCTACTTCCAACGGCTCGTCGAAGAGGGCACCGAACTCTTCGGCCGTGAACGTAAACGTGTCGTCAATGCGCACGCCAAGGAGGTTGACGATGGTGAGCGCCAGCAGGTCGACACCACCGATCCCGTAGGCCCCCGAGAGCGTATTCTCGCCAAACCCGGGAGCGATGGCGAGGAGCGACTCCGGGAGCGATATCAGTCGACTCGGCAGATCGGCGCTGGCACCTATAAGCAAGATGGCTCGGGGTAATCCGTCGACTTCCACGACGACCAGCGCCGAGGCACCGACGTCGGGCGCAATCACCACCGGGTCGGGACCCACTTCTTGTGGACGCAGCCGTAGGTACGAGATTGTTATGGAGGCTGCCACGAGCGCCAACGCAAGCAGGGTGGCCATGACGATCTTGCGGCGAGCTTTTTTGCGTGAGTCGGCCCTGGCAGATCGATTCAGCTCTCGGGCTGTCAGTTCACGTTTGGGCTGATCCGACAGTCGGTGCTGGGGTTCACTCATAGGCCGTAGAGTCCGTGAGCAAGCATGTATTCGTACACACGATCTCTGACGAGGAACCGAACGGACTGGCCCCCTCGGGCCCGCTTCCTGATGCTGCTACCGGATATCTCCAGGATCGGCATATCGAGCCAGGTCACCGGACCAGCGGCCGCTTCGACACCGGCACGGTCCGTGTGTAATCGGGGCACCACGGCGATTTCGGCCCGTTTCCTGACCTCGTCGTAACGTTGCCAGGTGGGCAGGTTGGCGGCGGCGTCAGCGCCGAGTATGAGAACGAGACGATCGGTCTCCGGGAACGTGGCGAGGGTGTCAGCCGTGTAGGTCCAACCATCGCGGCGGACTTCCCGGTCATCAGGGACGAGAAAGTCGGCTCCTTCGGCGGCCAGCTGGGTCATGGCCCATCGATGTTCCCCGGCCGAAACGGACTGAGCGGGCTTTTGCCACGGCGACCCGGCCGGCATCATCAGGACTTCATCGACACCTAACTGCATGAAGGCAGTTTCGCCAGCGAGTAGGTGGGCGAGATGGGGAGGGTCAAACGTGCCCCCGACGATGGCTCTGTACACCGGCCACAGGATAAACCATTCCTGCGAGACCGAACCGTTAGCGAACCAGGCGCAACGCCCGGCCCGGCTGATAACCCTGACACCCGACCCAATCGAGAGGATCGACGTACAATCCCGACAGTCGAACCGAAAAGTGAAGACCGGCGATTTCGTGCGACCATCCACTCCTGCCGATCGAGCCGCCGGGTTCCACCCAGGCACCGACAGTCACCGAGCGGTCTTTGAGAAACGAATAGCTGGTCTTGAGGCCGCCACCATGGTCGACCGTGACCGTCTGGTTGTCCACCACCTGTCCTGCGAAGGTAACCCGACCGGCCGCGGCCGCCGAGACGATGGTCCCTTCTTCGGCTCCAATGTCGATTCCCCAATGGCCGCTGTATTGGCCAGTTGGTTCAAAGCCATTCACCATCGGACCAGATACCGGCCATTCCAGGCCGACACACCGGCCCCCGTCAACCGTCTGGGGACCGGACAGGAGTAACAACGCGACTGAGAAGATCGACGCGATAAAACGGCTCATGGCACCTACCCACGCCGCTCAACCACCAGCGTGACCGTACCCCAGGTTCAGCCTCAGCTCAAGGGGTTTACTCAGATGAGTTCGTCGACCGTACCCAGGTACTGCAACATATCGATAAGCCGGGCGGAATACCCGATTTCGTTGTCGTACCACGCGATGACTTTGAAGAACTGGTCGTTCAGTTCCATCGTCAACTTGGCGTCGAAGATCGAAGAATGTTGGTTTCCGATGAGGTCGGATGAGACGACCGGGTCTTCGATGTACTCAAGCACGCCTGCCATCTCACCTTCGGCTGCCTTCTTCATCGCGGCGTTGATTTCGGCGAGCGAGGTCTTCTTTTCCGTGCGGAAGGTGAGGTCGACCACAGACACATCGGGGGTCGGTACCCGGAAGGCCATGGCGTCGAGCTTGCCTTCCAATTCCGGGAGGGTCAGAACAACGGCTTTGGCCGCCCCAGTCGAAGCCGGAATGATATTGGCGTAGGCATTCCGACCTCCACGCAGGTCCTTCTTCGAAGGCGAATCCTGAGAAGGCTGAGAGGCCGTGACGGAGTGGATGGTGGTCATGAGTCCTTCGACAATTCCGAACTCATCATTGAGAACCTTGGCCAATGGCGCCAGGCAATTGGTGGTGCACGAGGCGTTCGAGATGATGCGATCGACCTCAGGGTCGATCTGGGTGTGATTCACCTTGTAGGCAAACGTACGAACTTTGTCTGGAGATTTCGTGGGGGCCGAGAGAATGACCCGCTTCGCTCCGGCAGCCAGATGTTTGCTGGCGCCGTCGTAGTCGACGAACACACCGGTCGACTCGATGACGTAATCGATATTCAGGTCATCCCAGGGGAGATCCTCGGGGTTACGCTCAGCGAAGGCCCGGATGGTCTTACCGTCGACGACGAGATCTCCGTCGACCGCTTCGACATGAGACCCAAAACGTCCGTGGACGGTGTCGTATTCCAACAGGTAGGCAAGACCCTCGGCAGGTACGAGATCATTTACTGCGACGAATTCCAGATTCGGATTCGACCATCCGACTCTAAGGGCTAGTCGGCCGATCCGACCGAAACCATTGATGGCAACACGAATAGTCACAAGAGACTCCAAGATGGGAACGTTCCAAATGGAAATGGTAGCTCGGATGTGAGCTTTACCAAAAGACCGTTAGGCGCGGGGGCGGGCCAGCAGGTTCAGGACTTCCTGGCGGAAATCATTCGGCTGGAAGGGCTTCGTCACAAAGGCGTCCGCCCCACCCTCGTCTGCCCGTCTACGAGACTCTTCCTCGGCGTGAGCGGTGAGAACCAGCACCGGAAGGGAGCGGGTTTCGGGTGCTGATCGCAAATGATCGAGCACCTGCCAGCCATCCATTTCGGGCAAACCGATATCGAGCACCAATAGGTCAGGAGCTTCGCTGAGGGCCGCCGCCAAACCGCTCGGACCGTCTTCGCGCATGAACACTTCAAGATTGGCTGGTCGCAGACAGACTTCGATAAGGCGTCGAATCACTGCTGAATCTTCAACCACCAGGACTCGCTGTCCCATCTGTCTCCTCATACGCAGCACGAGTGCTGCAGTCGTCGTCTTCGCCAAGCCAGGTTAACGGTGCATGACCAATTTAGCCCACTTTATGCAAAGGTACGCGCCGATGGCCTTGCTCGGCTATCGACTCGACAAAAGTCTCCAATTGTCGAAGGTTCCGTACCTCATACACTTCGTCGCAGAATACAGCGTACTTGCCCATCACCGAATCCCCGGTGTTCCAATACGAACGCGGTTCGGGGTTGAGCCAGTAGACGGCCCGGGCGACGTCATGGATGCCTTCGAGGACCTCGGCTTGCGGACCGCGATAATTGGATCGGGCATCACCGGTGATGATCACCGTCGACTTGGCTGACAGCGACTGGCCGTACCCGGTCCAGAACTGTTCGAGGGAGCGTCCATAGTCGGAGTGGCCATCGAGCCACACCACCTGCGCCTCGCTGGAGATACGCTGGAGGGCCTCGGAGAACTCGGTCTCGCGGGAAAAATAGGAGGTCACCTCGTCGAGTGCGTCGATAAAGGCAAAGGCTCTGAGCTTCGAAAACTCATTCGACATGGCATACACGAACTGCAGGGCGAATCGGGCAAAGGTTGCCATCGAACCGGAGATGTCACAGAGCAGAAATACTTCAGGCTTGTACGGTTTCGGAGCTCGGAACTGAGGCTCGATCGGTACCCCCCCGGTGGCCAACGATTTGCGGACGGTCCGGCGAAAGTCGAGACGCCCATCTCGCCGCAGCCGCCGCCGACGGGCCAAGCGGGCGGCCAGTTTTCGGGCCAGCGGTTGAATCACATGCTCGAGTTCCACCAGATCCGCCCGGGTGGCATGCATGAGTTCGGTGTCTTCGATGAGCGGCTTACGCAAGGTCTTTGCTACGGCTTCGGCGCCTCGATCGGCCACGAGCCTGCGTCGAATTTCAGCCTTGATCTCTTCACGAAGCCGGTCGATTCGCTCCTCCAATTCTTCGCGGAGAAGACGTTCGTCAAAGTCATTGAGTGGCCCGGTGGCCGCCAAAGCTTCTTCGACCAACTGATCAAATAATCCGTCGACATCAAGCTGGCGAAGCGTTCGATACAGGTAATACGTGCCACCAACCGGTCGCCCCGGCTCCATACCCGCCAACTGGTCAACCGCCTGGCGAGCCAAGGACTGGAGCCAGGCAGTGTCGTCGGCGGCCAGCGCCAGAGCCAGCGCCTCAAGCAGTTCCTCGAGGTCGGCATCGCCGCCGGATCCTTGTCCGGATCCTTCCCCTCTGGGCCCGGTCACGCCAGGTTCCCCGGCAGAGCTTTCATCGGACCGGCTCAGGGCGAAGTACACCTCGAAGGCCGTGTCGAACGCTTCGTAGTGGCGAACATTCTTCACCAGGGTGGCGCCCAACGCTGCCTTGAATGCCGGTCGATCTCCCAGGTCGGTGTGTCGAAGGGCCTCCATCGCGTCAATGGTCTCGACCATCGATACCGGGAGGCCGGCGGTCCGCAGTTCCTGAATGAACCCGCCGAGGACGTCGATCAACACTTAGGCAACCGGCGGTTCAATCGGGTCCGGACCGGTATAGGCATCGCCCACTTTCTCGATGTCTGTCTGATATTTCAGCAGCACGTTGAGCGTGTCTTTGACTGCGGCGGCATCAACTTCGGTAACGCCTAGTTCGATGAGCGTGCGAGCCCAGTCAAGGGTCTCGGAAACCGATGGCGGCTTGCGAAGCTGATGACTGCGAATCGATCGAACCACCCTGGCCACCTGATCGGCGAGATGGTCGGTGATCCCCTCAACCCTCGCCAGGATGATCTGTTTCTCGCGACCGACGGACGGATAGCCAATGTGGAGGAACAGGCACCGGCGTTTGAGGGCTTCTGACAGCTCGCGCGTGTTGTTCGATGTCAGGATGACCAGGGGGGCCGAGGCAGCCCGAATCGTCCCGAGTTCGGGAATCGAGACCTGAAAGTCCGAGAGGACTTCCAGCAATAGCGCTTCGGTTTCCACCTCAACTCGATCTACTTCATCGATCAGGAGCACCACCGGTTCGGTTGAGGTGATCGCTTCGAGCAAGGGCCGGGTCAACAGGAATTCTTCGGCGAAGATGTCGTCTTCGATGGCACGCCATTCGGCGCCCTTCTCAGCCTGGATACGAAGCAGCTGCTTCTTGTAGTTCCACTCATACAACGCCTTGGCTTCATCCAGGCCCTCGTAACACTGCAGTCGGATGAGCCGTCGATCATGGATTTTGGCGAGGGCCTTGGCCAGTTCCGTCTTCCCAACCCCGGCAGGTCCCTCCACGAGGACCGGCTTGGCCAGACGTTCCGCAAGAAAGACGGTCTGTGAAATGGTCGGGTCCGAAAGGTAGTCGACCGCCTCGAGCGCGTCAGAAACCTCGCCCGGCGTCGAAAAGGGGACCTGGTGCATGCCGGAGATTCTACAACGGGACCTTATATGCCGCGCCGGTGGCCCGGTGCGCCGGGTCCGTGCATGGGCAGGCGAGGCCATCGGCACGGTCATCCGTCTAATCTGGCGCCCGCACAAACGGAAGCGGGATCATGAAAATCGTCATCGTCGGGGCCGGCGCCGTTGGTTCGTACCTCGCTCAGCGACTCTCCGCCGAGGGTCAGGATGTCGTCGTGATCGAAAGCGAGGAAGGGCGAGCCCAACAAAGCCAGGCCACTCTCGACGTTCTGGTCATCGAAGGAAACGGGGCGAGCCCGGCCATTCTTGAAGAGGCCGGAGCCGGGGCGGCTGACTTGCTCATTGCGGTTTCGAACAACGATGGCGTCAATCTCCTGGCTTGTCACACCGCGCACGGATTGGGAGCGGGTCGCACTGTGGCCAGAGTTGAGGATCCCGGTCTGCGAGAAGGCCTGACAGGACTCAACGTCGATGTGGTTATCGACCCTGCCGAATCAGCTGCCGAAGAACTTCTTCACCTCGTGCGACAGGGTGGTGTTTCGGAACTCATCGAATTCGGCGAGGGAAAGCTGATCCTGGTGGGTGGCACCGTACGGACCGGCAGTCCTCTGGCGGGGAGTACCCTCGCCAAGGTCCGGGCCGAAATCACCGACTTCGACTGGGTGGGAGCCATTCTTGTCCGGCACCAGAAAACCATCATCGCCCATGGCGATACGGTCGTTCTCGCCGGAGACCACATGCTCATGATGGTCACGAGCGGTAACGTCGGCAAGGCCACCGACCTGTGGGGCCTCAGCACCCGCCATGTCACCCGGACGGTCATCCTTGGGTCTACCCATCTTGCCGAAGTCACCGCGGTTCGTCTCCTCAGCGAAGGCATGAACGTGGCCGTGGTCGATCCGGACCGGGCCCGGTGCCGGGTATTGGCCTCTCATCTCGATCGGGCAATGATTACGTGCGGTGAACTCACCGACCCTGCGGTGCTCAGTTCGCTCGGCTTGACCCGCTCTGACGCCGTGCTGGCTCTGTCCGGATGGGACGAGACCAACATTCTCTCCTGCCTCCTCGCCAGAGCCCTTGGGGCGGGGACCACCGTAACCCGGGTGAACAATCAGGCCTTGACCGGACTTCTCGGGGATGTAGACATCGACGCGGTCATCTCGTCGCGGCTGGCGGCTGCCAACGCCATCCTTCAGTTCGTCCGACGAGGCTTGATCCATTCGGTCGCCACGTTTAGCGACACGGATGCCGAAGCCATCGAACTTGAGGTGACTGCCACCGCCCCGGCTTCCGGACAACAGGTATCGCAGCTGCGGCTCCCACCGGGGGTGGTTATCGGGGGTGTACTGCGCGACGGCTTGGCCATGGTGCCGCGCGGCGATACGTTCATCGAACCGAACGACCGGGTCATTCTCTTCTCACTCCCCTCGGCCATTGCGGCGATCGAAACGCTGTTCTCGGGATGACGGGTCGAACTGCGACAGACCGTCCGACCGGCCGTCGTTCAATCTTCCGTCAGCTCTCGTACGTCATCGGCGCAGTCGTCGCCGCGTCTGGTCTGGCGGTGATGCCGGCTGCCCTGACTTCGGCCATCTACCAGGAATGGGCCGACTTTCGAGCGTTGGTTCTCGCCGGCGTCATAACCATGGCGGTCGGCGGAATCTTCTGGCGATACGTCGGACGACGCGGCAGCGAACTAACGAGTCGGGAAGGGTTCGCCATCGTCGGCGTTTCCTGG
This sequence comes from Acidimicrobiia bacterium, assembly GCA_016650365.1. Classification (NCBI taxonomy): domain Bacteria; kingdom Bacillati; phylum Actinomycetota; class Acidimicrobiia; species Acidimicrobiia bacterium. Next base: position 326 of record JAENVV010000101.1, on the reverse strand, counting down.
TTCGTGATCAGCGCCTTCGGCGCCCTCCCCTACATTATTTCGGGGGCAATCCCCTCTTACACGGATGCCTTTTTCGAGACGGCTTCTGGTTTCACGACCACCGGCTCCTCCATCCTTGCCGACCCGGCCGCTCTCGGACATGGCCTTCTCATGTGGAGATCGCTCACCCAGTGGGTCGGCGGCATGGGCATTATCGTCCTGTCGATCACCATCCTGCCCCTGCTGGGAGTGGGCGGCGTTCAGCTGGCCAGAGCCGAGTCGCCAGGGCCGACACCCGATCGTCTCACCCCACGATTCAGCCAAACAGCCAAGCGGCTCTGGCTCCT
>JAENVV010000100.1 GCA_016650365.1 Acidimicrobiia bacterium | reverse complement strand
CCCCTGCAGCAACTCCGCACCACCCACCAGACCACGCTGCTCGGCAACGTATGGCATCTTGGTAACCCTTTGCTGTTCGTGGCCGTTTATTACCTCATCTTCGGTGTGATATTCGAAGTCAACCGGGGAGTCGATCACTTCCTGCTCTGGCTCACCATGGGGGTCTTTGCCTTCCAATTGACGTCAAAAACAGTCCTGGGCGGGGCCAATGCGATCACCAACAACACCGGGTTGATCAGAGCCATCAAATTCCCCAGAGCCCTACTCCCCGTCTCTGTCGTGATCAGCCAACTCTTCAGCTTCGGGATCGAAATCGCCCTACTCATTGCAATGGTGCTGCTGGGAGGTGTCGGTTTCTCACGACGGTGGTTACTTCTCCCGTTTGTGTTGGTCGCGCACACTGCGTTGAATCTCGGTGGCGCACTGATCGCGGCACGACTCAATGACACATTCAAAGACATCCAACAAATCCTTCCATTCGTGTTCCGCTTGCTGATGTACTTGTCAGGTGTGATGTTCCCGCTCGAACTAATACTCTCAGGCCTCGATGGACGTCCGTGGCTCGTTGCCGTGTTCAGTCTCAATCCGTTGGCGCGGATCATCGATCTGTACAGGTGGGTTTTGCTCGGCACGACAGTCACCGGTAGTTACCTTTTGGTAGCGGCCGCGATTCCATTCCTGGTGTTGTGGTTCGGCTTCCGCTACTTCAAAGCGGTCGAGTGGAGATATGGCCGCGCATGAGCGACTCACTGTCCATAAGCGTTCGAGATCTGTACCTCGACTACGAGATTTATGAGGATCGCCGGGCGGCGATCCTCGAACGGTTGGTGAAACGCGAGGGTACCGGCCGGCGACTGGTCAGAGCCCTAAAAGGGATCACCTTCGACGTGGCGGTAGGAGAAGCAGTCGGGATAATCGGATCGAATGGATCGGGTAAGTCGACACTGCTCTCAGCCATCGCAGGGCTGCTGCCGCCAACGTCGGGCGACATCCTCGTCTCGGACGAACCAAAGCTGTTGGGCGTGGGTGCGACCCTGATGTTGGGTGCCAACGGGTACACAAACATCCGCATCGGCCTTCTTGCCCTCGGGATGTCCTCTGACGAGGTGGACATCCTCACGCCCGAAATTGCCGAATTTACCGGACTGGGCGAAGCACTCGACCGTCCCTTCAAGACATATTCATCCGGGATGCGCGCCAGGCTCCATTTCGCCATCGCCACCTCGGTCCGTCCGAAAATCCTGCTCATCGACGAAGCTTTGTCGGTTGGCGACCAGGCTTTCAAGCACAAATCGCGCGAACGAATCAACTCACTTTTGGGCGAAGCGGGGACACTGCTCTTTGTCAGCCACTCCCTGCCTGAAGTGTCTTCGATGTGCTCCCGGGTGATCTGGCTCGAGCAAGGCCGTCTCAAAGCCGACGGGCCGCCCGATCGGGTCATCTCCAAATATGAAGCTTTCGCCAGTTAACTGGCGGCGCCTCAGGGGCTAGTCCAGGCCGAGTTTCTCCACTGCCACCTTCAGCGCCTCGGGCACCGAATCCGCTTGACCAACTGACCCATTCGAGACAGCCGCTACACCATATAGTCTCGGAGCGGTAGCGTCAGCCGTGCCGATGACAACAATGGATCGAACCCATACCAGCGCCCCTTCAACAGGAATAGGCGTCATCGGACCGAATTGGACCGCAGATCCGTTGGCGTTGAGCAGCGTAAACAGCGCCGCCAGGTCCCGGTCGGTATCGATGGCCGCCTGGGCCACTCTGGGGTCGGACACCGGTCGGCCAGGAGCCACTTCGATTCGAACCAACCGGAGGTTCTCAGGATTGTCGTGATCGGCAATGGCCAAAGCCGACAGCTCATTTCGAGCCGCGTTCGCATTGCCTGCCGAACCAACCCCATACGGGCGTATCGCCACCCAGTGCCCGGCGAGCGGTTCCGACTCGGGCATGAAAAGCGACACTGACGGTGCGGGGACGACCGGGGCGGAGACCGCCGTGCCCGAGGCACGGGCCACACCGTCGCCAGCGGACGCGCTAACCGCCCAGCTGTCCGAGCCATTGAAGAGGGTCTCGGCGTCCGACACGTGATAGCGCCCCAGCATCGACGTCTGAACCGTCAGGAGGTCATGGGGATACAGCAGATGATCCCGCAACGAACCCGGCATGTTCGATATTGGCTCGACCAGGCCAGGAAAGATCGAAGACCAGGCATCCAGAATCGGGTCATCGGCACCGCCCACCTCGGTCCGATACAGGTGGACACTTCCATCGTATGCGTCGACGGTTGCCTTCACAGAAGCGTGCATATAGTTGAAAGCCCGTCCGGACATCCCGCTTGTCGCCGGGAGTCCTACCAAGCGAGCGAACTGGGAATGTGGGTACGTATTCGAGCTGGTATATCCATCAACGATCCACGTGATTGCCCCGTCTGCGACCACTGGGTAGGGGTTCGAATCGAAAGACAAGAACGGGGCAAGCGCCGACAAACGTTCACGAATGTCGCGCCGATACAACAACTGAGAGTCGTCTGTCAATTCCGAAGACACAACGGGTTCGATCTCACCGACAGTCAGACCGAGAGTCAGTCGACGCCATAGGCTCGTGAGGGGGATCCCGGTACCGCCCTCGAATGCGACGCCCCCCACCTCGGTGCGGTTGGTGCCGACAATGGCGTACCAACCGGCAAGATCCTCACCAAAATACAATTCGGGTCGTTCGGCCACCACTATTTCGGCCAGAGCAGCCAAATCTGGCCGACCATCAGCGGCCATGACATCGGCCGGAACGGCGATCACTCCATCACCATGGGTGTAGACGAGATGGAACTGCACCCAGCCCTTCTCGGGGAGATCCGTCCGACTGGAGTTCCGGGCCGCGATCAAGACAGGCCTGAGAACCCCATCGATCTCGTACCGATCAAGGTCGACGTCCTTAATCCGCGTGGCCGTCGTTCCCATCAGGACTTGTAGCGGCGCCACCATCTGATCCTCGTTCAGCAGCGGGATCCGTTTAAGGTCGGATTCAAGCGATGACCCTGGTGGGCCATCGAGTCCGTCAGCAAACGATTCCGAGACGTGTTCGACCGACCCGAGGCCATACGCGGCGATGGTGGCTTCCAGATTGTCTGCAATGTATGGCAATTGACGTTCGCCTTCGGCTGGCATGACCACCAACCAGGTAACCAGCGCCGGAAGGACCCAAAGAAGTGCGACTTGGAGAGATCCCCACACGGCCAACCCAACCAGGGCCGGTCGCCATTGGGACTTTCTTACCCCGTAGAGCAGGAGGGCGGCGACTCCAACAGCCACCAGGGCCATCACCCATAGCGACGGAACGACCACCTTCAATTCGGTGAAACCCGGACCGTCAAAAGCACCATATTGGTTGGTTCCATTGGCGGGCCATTGAACGAACAGGTAGGTGAGCGCCTGAGTGACGGCGTATCCAGCTGCGATCAAACCCAGGTGCCTCAGAGCTCGCGGCGACGAGCGCTTGCCCTCACGCGGAATCTTGATAGCCCCATTGGCGATGTACCCGACAAGGGCGATTCCGCCGGCTATCAGCAACACCTGCCGGAGCCAACCGCTGGCCACGGTAAGGAACGGGAGACGGAACAGATGGTATCCGAGGTCCCACCCGATGTGTGACACGTCCTGACCCAGGTTGGGACCATGTATGAACAGCAGCCATGGCTTCCACAGCCCCATCGCATCCCAGGAGTCGCGCAGAACCACCAACATCGCCACACCGAACAGCAGCCACCGGTGGCCGGCTCCCATCCGCTGCCGGTACCTGACAACCAGCCGGTTGGGAAAGTTCTCCGGGGCCGGTGTCATTCGATACGCCGACCAGGCGGTCGGAAGCAGAATCGCGCCGGCAACGACCAGCGCCAACCCCGCCAGGGTGAGCTGGGCGCGGACCGCGGTCGACCAGACGGAGGCAGTCGTAACCGTATCAAACCACCACATATCAAGTGCCATGTGAGCAACCCGACGGATTACGAATGCCAGCAAGACGAGGGTTATCAGCCCGGCACCCAGGCGGCGTTGCGGGGTGGTGCGGCGTTCTAACCACGCCACTATTGGGAAAGGAGGAGCACTTGGTCGGGTGACGATCTGATGCAGATTAGGCATGATTTGGGGTTGCCGCATCGTCGCAGGGGTTGCCGAACTCAATCAGCCACCGGTTGAAGGCTTGAGCGACAAGCTCTACGGAAAGCGGGCCTTCGGACCATCGGTTGATGGACCGGCGAACGCCTGGGCTTTTTCGAGCCAATCGCGACCCAGTTCCGTCACCGTCAGTGTGGTGTCATCGACATGTCTGCGTTGCGTGACCACAAGACAGAAGTCTTCGGCAGACCCTTCGACCGATTCGGCTGCCCCCTCTGGTCCGTAGAACCACGGTTCGCCGGACGGCGACAACAACTCCACCCGAACCGGCTCGGACGGCACCTGAAGCCCCCGATTGGTGTATGACCACGCCCGGGTGATGAATCCGAGCTGGGCGATGTGCTGCAACCGATCAGTCGCCGGACGGCCGACGCCAACCGTGTCAACGATATCCTGGCCATGGGCCCAGGTCTCCATGAGGCGAGCCGTCAGGAACGACCTTGAACTCATCGACGGCCCATACCAGTTCACCCGCTGATCATTGGTGAGTCCGGCTGAGGCGGCCGCCAGCGACTCGCGGTTGGCGCGCCACGCCTCCAGCAGGTCGCTCGATGGCATCTGCCTGTAGCCGCCCAACGTCAGCTCATCAATCGCTTCGTCCCCTCCACCGGCGACCGAGAACAGCTCTCCCAGGAGGCTCGAGAAGCGTTGGGGATCGGTAATCGCCACGACAGCCGAATGATCAAAGTACGCCAGATGACCGATCTGGTCGGCAACAGACCAACGAGGACTCGGGGTGGCACTCGACCATTGTTCAGAGTCCAGGCCCGACACGATCTCGTCCAATGCCTGCTGTTCGGCAATCAGGTCAGTACGGATCCGGCTGACGTCCATTCACAATCCATCCCTACGGGTCTCCCATTGTGCCTGCCGGACCTACCGTTCGACAAACCCCGCAGTCACGGCTGTTCCTGATCCGGGCTGGGTTAGCCTCATGGACATCCCGGGAAT
>JAENVV010000099.1 GCA_016650365.1 Acidimicrobiia bacterium | reverse complement strand
GAATTGCCTGGCGATGCTGGCGTCGGATGATGACTGGCGAGTTCGGAGCCATGACGTAGGGAGCGGCGGCCAACGTGACCGTCAGCTTGGGTTTCACCCAGAACGCCGACGAGGCGAGGATCCCGATGTGCGAGACCTGGCTGCCGAGCTTGCGGCCGACCAATAAGGCTATGGCCCCGCCCATCGAATGCCCGACCAGCACCGGATCGTCCAGCTCGGCATGCTTGATGATTCGGATGATGGCCTCGGCGGCCAGGTCGAGGGTGAAGGGCCCTCTGAGCCGCGAGCGACCATGACCGGGGAGATCGACCAGAACCATCGTCCGGTCGGTCTTCCAGACGATCGTCCACCAGGCCGAGTCACCCGTCCGTCCCCAACCGTGAATCAATACGAGCGGTGGTTTATGGGGATCTCCTGTGATTGTGCGGTAGGAGATGGTGCCGAAGGTGGTCGGAATCGTGTGCAGGGTTCCGGGGAGGACGGGCGACGCAGGCGGATATCGGTCGAGTTCATCGACCGCCTTCTGATATCGGGCCCAGCCGTAGGCAAACAGCATCGAAGGTATGGCAGTGATCGCCAGCGTCTTTTTCATACTCATCTTGTGGAAATTATCGACCATTCTCGGGCATAGCTGAGCGCTTATCGGTCATGGCTCTACGGTGACGTCCAAATCGGTAGGTCGACATCGCAGAGGGTGTTGAGTTCGTTGGCGAGTTTGGCGGTCGACCAGATTCCCGCGGTGAGCGTGACCTGGAGCTCGGCCCCGTATGCCACGAATGTCGCCCGGTTGATCTCGTCAAGCACCGATGCGTTCTCGGAGATGGAAACAACCACGGCCCGAACCGTGGCGATGTCTGATGGGTCGATTTGTTCGTAGGCGGCCGTGACCGGGTTGCAGAACGAAGCCCGGTCGACATCTGATGGTCCGGCTGCCGGTGAGTTCGAACAGGCGGCCAAGACGACGGCGGTGATCAGAAGGCATCGTTTCATGGACATAGCGTACGCCTGCGAAGAGCGCCGTCGGTGTCTTTCGGCGACTCGCCGTTCGGCCGAAACCCGCGGCCCTTTAGGGCAATGAGGCACTTCCGGGAGAGGTGACCATGGCATTTCCTGCCCGGGTAGCCGTATATGCGGATGTACGCATAGGTCCTTTGGCCTTACGACCTGGGCCGTTTTGGCGTAGTACTGGGATTGTAAATGATGCATAATTCAGCTTGTGAAATAAATCACAAAGTCATAGATCTCAACAGTAGATCGCAAGCGGTAGGAAAGGATCGCACCATGAACAGCCGCATGAAGAAGTTAGGTTATGTGCTGGCAGTCGTCGGCCTAGGATTTTTGATCGGAGCGGGAGTCGCTTTGAACATGACCATGGCCGGGAATCGCTCTTTGCAGAAATTCGCCGAGGCCCAGAACGTAACCCTGAGCTACAACGAAGAGGGTCAGCTAGTCGACCGGGGCGCCACCGAAGGCGCAGACGCCATCATGACGTTGCTCACCGATGACTGGGGCTACCCGGTCGTCATGTCGCAGCTAGACCCAGCCGACCCGCTCGTCAATACGCCGAGCGAGTACATGTACCAGATGGCCACCATTGGGTATCACACGTTGCATGGCTCGACCACGATTGTCCTGGACGAGGATGTTGAGTACAACGGCGAGACCTTCAAAGCTGGTACGTACGACGTTCCCACCGAAGGCAAGTACTGGACCGATTTCGACCGGGAGCACCCGCTCGAAGGACCGGCCCGTGCCGCGGTATGGACGGGTACGGCTCACGGCTTGATCGCTGAACTTGGCGTAGGCACCGTGACGGCATCGGCGCTACAACTTGCCACCGCTCTGGCTGGCTTGTTCGCCGGCGTTGGGTTGGTTTCGATGCTGACCGGTTTCGGCCTGGTCTGGGTTGCCAAGGAAGAGGGCAAGAAAGAGATCGTAGAGCCACGAGTTCTGGCTGGTTCAGGCGTCTAACGACGTCTCGCGATCCCGCTAGTGAGAATCCCGGGCCTGGCCCGGGATTCTCTTGTGTCTGCCCATCGACCATCATGGAGACATGCTCGACATCACCTACCCCGATCTACCGATCACCAACCGGCGCGACGAGCTTTTGGCGGCCATCCGTGACCATCAGGTCGTCGTGGTGGCGGGGGAGCCCGGGTCCGGAAAGTCCACCCAGCTTCCGAAACTCTGCCTGGAACTCGGTCGCGGGCAAAAAGGTCTCATCGGGCACACCCAGCCCCGTCGAATAGCGGCTCGTTCGATCGCTGAACGGGTGGCGGAAGAACTCGGCTCTCAGCTCGGTGACCTCGTCGGATATACGGTGCGGTTTACGGATCAGGTGGGAGATGCCACCCGGGTCAAAGTCATGACCGATGGGATCCTCCTCAATGAGACCCATCGCGACCGCTTGCTGTCCAGGTACGACACGATCATCATCGATGAAGCGCATGAGCGCAGCCTCAACATCGACTTCTTGCTCGGCTATCTCAAAACCGTGCTTCCCAAACGACCGGACCTGAAGGTCATCATCACGTCGGCCACCATTGATACCGAGCGATTCTCGGCTCACTTCAATGGGGCTCCGGTCGTGGAGGTATCCGGTCGCATGTACCCGGTTGAGGTTCGATATCGGCCACTCGACGACCCCGGCCGCGACGAGGTCCGTGATCAACCTGAGGGGATCTGTGACGCGGTCGTCGAGCTCGTCGCCGAAGGGGACGGAGACATACTGGTGTTCTGTGCCGGCGAGCGAGAGATCCGCGACGCCGTGGATGCCCTTGAGGAACTCGATCTGTCTCACACCGAGGTCGTTCCAATGTTCGGTCGGCTGTCGGCGGCCGAACAGCATCGGGTCTTCGAAGCGCACACCGGTCGCCGGATCGTTGTCGCCACCAACGTTGCCGAGACCTCGCTCACGGTGCCGGGGATCAGATTCGTCGTCGATTGTGGAACTGCCCGGGTGTCGCGCTTTTCAAAACGAACCAAGGTGCAACGGCTCCCGATCGAGCCCATCTCACAGGCGTCTGCTTCCCAGCGGGCCGGAAGGTGTGGGCGGCTCGGTCCGGGCGTTGCCATCCGGCTGTACTCACTGGATGACTTCGAGAGCCGTCCGGAATTCACCGATCCCGAAATCTTGCGGACCCAGCTGGCGTCGGTCATTCTTCAGATGGCGTCGCTTGGCATCGGGGAGATCGAAACATTCCCTTTCCTGGACCCTCCGGACGGCCGCACCATACGCGACGGGGTGGCTCTCCTCGTCGAACTGCAGGCGGTTGACCCGGACCGCATTGGCACGACCCGTTGGGTCACAAATGTTGGGCGGACCCTTTCCCGGCTGCCGGTTGACGTTCGGTTGGCAAGGATGTTGGTCGAGGCGGACCGCAACGGTTCGCTCAAGGAAATCCTCATCATCGTTTCGGCGCTCGCGATTCAGGACCCGCGCGATCGGCCGACGGGTGAGGAGGCGAAGGCAGATCAATTGCATGCTCGTTTTCGGGATGAGCAGTCCGATTTCGTGACCTGGTTGAATCTGTGGCGCCACCTCGGTGCGGAGCGTAGGAGCCGATCTTCCAATCAATTCCGCAAGATGTGTCGCGAGGAGTTCCTCAACTACCGGCGGGTTCGTGAATGGCAGGATGTCCACAGCCAACTAGCCAGGGCGACCGAGGATCTCGGGATGAAACGCGTCAAAGTTGCGGCGAGTCCCGAGCAGATTCATCAAGCACTGCTGGCCGGGTTGCTATCCCAGGTCGGCACGAAGGACCCGGAAAGCTACGAGTACCGCGGGGCGCGCGGGGTGAGATTTGCGATTTCCCCGGGGTCGACGTTATTCAAGCGCGGTCCGGCGTGGGTGATGGCGGGCCAGCTTGTCGAAACAGCCCGGATGTGGGCCCGTCAGGTGGCCGGGATCAGTCCGGAAGAAATCGAGAGGGCGGCTGGTCATCTGGTCAAACGAACCCACTCGGATCCGTGGTGGGACTCGACCCAGGGTGCCTCACTGACAAATGAGTCCGTAACTCTGTATGGCCTTCCCTTGCAGACGACCCGACCAGTTCAATTTGGTCGGATCGATCAGGAGCAAGCACGGGATCTGTTCATTCGTCACGCCCTGATCGTCGGCGAATGGGCCGCCACCCACGACTTCGTCGAGCACAATCATGCGGTCATGGCTGAAGCGCTTGAGCTCGAGCGTCGTTTCCAGCGGACCGACCTCCTCGTCACGGATGAAACGCTGGTCGCGTGGTTCGCCAGCCGCATCCCGAGCGACGTGACGACGGTGCGACATTTTGATCGTTGGTGGAAGGATGAGCGTCACCGGCGACCCCGGCTACTACACCTGAGTGTCAACGATTTGCTGGATCCGGATGTCGAGACGCCGAATGCTCAGGACTTCCCCCATACCTGGGTTTACGGAGATCTTTCGCTTCCCATCCAATACCTCCAGGACGGAGGAATCCAGGTTGAAATCCCGCTGACGGCCCTTGAGCGCGTCGAAGCGGGGGCTTTCGGATTTCTGGTTCCTGGGCTATTGCCGGAATTGCTCGACTCCATCGTTCGGGGACTTCCCAAGGGTGTGCGCAAAGTGGTTGCGCCCATCGCCGATACCGTCGAGGTCATGGTGGTCGCGGCCCGGATCGCTGACGCCGACCTGGCTACTTTCGTCCGGTCGGAGGTGCAGTCGAGGGCCGGGGTGGTCGTGTCGCACGACGACCTGGGTTTGTCTGCACTGCCAGATCGGCTCCGGACCACCTTCAGTATCCGCGACGACGAAGGCCGAGAAGTCGCCAGGGGATTTGATCTCGCCATGATCAAGGAAGAGTTACGAAGCCGTTCCCGCGCCCGTATGTCCGATAGTAATCATCCGCTGGAGCGATCCGGTGTCACAGCGTGGGACTTCGGCGAGTTGCCGAGGGAACTCGATCTCGGTGACGGAACCCTCGCCTATCCGGCGATCGTTGACCAAGCCGAGACTGTGGGTATTCGCCTCGTGGCCAGTCGCGACGAGCAAGGGGCAGCCAGCTGGGCCGGCATGAGGCGGTTGATGTTGCTGAGCCTGCCGCTGGCTCACAAGCTCATCAGGCTTACGAACGAGGAGAAGCTGGCTATTGCGGCGAGCCCGTATCGGTCGGTCGGGGCTTGGAGCGACGACTGCCTCCTGTCGGCGCTCGGATCGATACTCCTCGACTTTGGATCGATGCCTTTCGATGAGGCGACGTTCATGGGGCTGATCGATCATGCCAAAGACCAACTTGATGACGCTCTCACCGAGACCGTCGATGTGAGCCTCGTCGTGCTGGAACGGTATCGCTCGGTCCTCAGACAGCTCGCCCAGACCCCGGCCCGTTATGGCGAGGCCGTCAAGGACATCACCGACCAACTGGATCAGCTGGTTTATGCCGGGTTCGTAGCCGAATTGACGGTTGAACGAATCGGCCACATCGGCCGGTACCTCGAAGCTGTCGCCGTGCGGCTGAGCAGATTGGAAGGTAATCCAGAACGGGACCGCCGCCAGATGGGTCTGATCCAAGAACTCGAAGAAGATCTGGCGGCGGTCTCAGCGTCAGTAGGGGTTCACTGGCCGGGTCGGGAGAGTGAACTCGTTGATATCGCCTGGTCCATTCAGGAACTCCGGGTGAGCCTGTTCGCTCAGTCCATCGGAACCGATGGGCCGGTTAGCGAGAAACGAATCCGCTCCCGTCTGGATGACCTCCGTTAGTCGTCGCTGCCGTGGTCACCACCGTGATCATCGTCGTGATCATCGTCGTGATCGTCGTCATGGTCGTCGTCATCGTCAGAGCCCCGGTTGGATGAGTCGTCGTCATCATCGTGGTCGTCGTCGGAGTCATTGATCGATGAGTCGTCCTGGTTGTTGTCGATGTCATCGCTACTGTCGTCGTCGATAGTGGTGCTGGTGACGGTCGACGTGTCGGTCATGGCGTTTTCGACCATGGTCGTGTCTGTTGTGACAGTCGTCGTTTCGTCGTTGATTCGATCCCGAACCCGGATTCGTATCCCGCCGTCTTCGAGCTCCGCGTTGAATTTAATCTCACGGTTGCCGTTCGAGAAATTGACTTCGATCTCCTGGCCCGATGTCTGTTCGCTAAAGGCAGTCCACGGATCATTGGCATCCGCCGAAGTGAGCCTTAGCGATGAGCCGTCGTAATTGATCGTCACACTTCCGGCTTCACCAACCATATAGGTCGTGGGGCCGACCACTGCGGCGTCCAGAACGCTCGTGTCTGACGATGAGGTGGTCGTGACCGTTGATGTGTCTGGCATTGACGTGTCTGGCATTGATGTATCCGAGGCGAAGGTGATGGCGGTCCTGGCATTGTTGGTTGTGGCAGGCATCGCGTTGGCGATGCCGAAAACGAGCATGCTGGCAACTGCGGTCAGCACTCCGATGAGAGTCATTCTTCGATACATGTGTTTGCTACCTCCTGGTGGTCTATGGCAACAGAATGCCCTATCCAGGGTTTTCGAGTCCTCATCCGAACGTTAAGAAAACGTCTAGATCTGGGGGACCACGATTCGGACGGTCGTGCCTCCGGAGGAGCCTGACAACCATTCCGCCGAGCCACCGGCGGCTTCGGCTGTATTCCTCACGATGTCAATTCCCAGGCCAGTGGAGTCTCCGCTACTTCGCCCTCGTTCGAGCAAATCCCGATTTGCGACGCCGGGTCCGTCATCGGCCACCTCCAGTACTGCCATTCCACCGTGCTCGGTGACGGCCAGACGGTACGGGGTACCGACGGGAGTATGGGCAAAGATGTTGCCGATGACAGCATCGATCGCGGCGGTGAAGTCGGTGTCGCGACCGGCCACCCGACAGGGCACGGGGGGCAGGTCGACCTGCCATGGGCGCCCCTGGTCCTCGGCGAGGGCCCCCCAGTACTCGGCCCGGGCACCAACGACAGTCGTGAGGTCGGTTGTTGCCCCGCCTCCTTCGCGGATGGGTCGTCTTGCCTCGTTGATCAGATGGCTCACCGTACGTTCTAACTCATCGATGTCGTTCTGCAATCGAGACGTGTCTACTGCCGGCTCAAGCGCTTCTACATCGAGCTTGAGAGCCGTCAGAGGGGTACGGAGGCGATGTGATAGGTCTGCGATCGCCTCTCGTTCACCGGCGAGAAGTTGAGCTACCCGGTGGCTTAGGTGGTTGAAGGCAGCGCCGACCTGTACGAGCTCGGCTGGCCCTGAGGGGGTTACTGAAGCATCGAGTTCTCCAGACCCCAACCGTTCGGTGGCCCTGACGAGATCTTCGATTGGCTGAACCACCGATCGCCCCAAACGATCGGCCACGAGTGCCGCGACGGCGATGAGTGCCAACCCGAGAGCGGCTAGGACGACCCACGACGTAACGACATTCTCCATAAGGGCGGCGGTTGGAACGGTCACCACCACGATCCAGGAGCCCGTCTGTTTCAAGACCGGAACCACGACGGCCTGGCCGCCATCAATCGGTTGTCGTGATGCCTCGCCGAGCGTTGCAGCCTCAGTCAGGTCAAGGCCGGATGGCAGGGCAGCACCGATGATCTCTCCGGGGGCCAGCTCAAGCGAGACATTGGGAGGGAGTGAGAGGTTTAACGTGCGGATCGCTTCGGGGCTGTCGTCCAAGATGGAAGCTAGCTGGGCGACGGTCTGAGCATCCCTTTCGGCCGATGCCAGTGCCCGGTCGGCGGCGAGATCCCTGATCATCGCAGCCAAAGGAATAAGAAAGGCCAACACCACGATCGAGGTGGTCGCCACCGCCGACAGGCCCAGCCATCGTCTCACGAGGTCGGATCGACCAGCTTGATGCCAACGCTATGGACGGTTTGCAAATAGCGCGGTTCGGCAGCGCTTTCGCCGAGCTTGCGGCGAAGCACGCTGAGATGAACGTCGATCGTTTTGTCGGCGCCCCCATAGGGCTGGCGCCACACTTCTGCCAATAGGTCCCGTTTGGAAACGACCACGCCAACTCGTTCGGCAAGAAAGGCAAGGAAGTCGAACTCCTTGCGGGTGAGATCGATCACGCTGCCGGCCATCGAAGCCTCCCGTTTCCCCGTATCGATTGTCAGCGCCCCAACCTTGATCGGGCCGGCAGTCGCTCCCGAGTTGATGCGGCGCAGGATCGCGGTGATCCTTGCGTCGATCTGAGCTCCGGAGAACGGCTTGACGACATAGTCGTCGGCCCCGGCTCCGAGGACAGCCACGATCTGTGCTTCGTCGTCTCGGGCGGTGGCTACGACGATCGGCACGTCGCTCACGGCCCGGATCATCTTTAGGACCTGAGTCCCATCGACGTCAGGCAACCCGAGGTCCAGAACAATGATATCGAAGGCCGAGGACGTGGCTCGATGGACGGCGTCCATACCGGTGGCCGACGTCTCGATGCTGAACCCGCGGTCCGTGAGATACTCGCTCAGGCGTTGGCGGATGGCTTGGTCATCTTCGACGAGGAGAACAGAGGGCATACCGGTCATCCTATCGGCGGGGGAGGGGCGATCCTGGATCGTTGGGTCGGTTTACCAATTCCTAACCTTGGCCAGAGAGTTTCTGAAGACGGGTGGTGGCATACTTCCGGTATGCCCGCATGGACTCGACTTATCGGTGGATGGATTCTCGCTTTGATTGTGGCGTTGGCGCTCTCGTGGGGAGCCGTTTCGATGGTCCGGGGAGGGGTCATCGAAACGAGCGGGGCCGTACGCCGCACCGTTCCCAACGCGAGTGAGACGACGAGTATCGGCTCGTCCCTGCCGTCGACTTCTTCATCTTCGGTGTCCGTCGACATTCCTGGGACCATTGATTCGGCGCCCGATCCCAGCTCGACTACACGAGACACTGCACCAACATCGGCTCCACCGACCCCACTCACAACCAGGGCCTCGACCGGAACCAGTTCGACCACTGCGATCAGCTCTCCGACGAGTTCGTCGTCGACGAGTACCTCTACCTCGTCGACTACCAGCACCACGGTCAGCCAGGCATTGACGACCAAGACCTATCAATTGAGCGGCGGTAGCGTCACCATCAGCTTCGCCCCGGGGGTCGTGAACTTCAAGGCAGCGGTTCCACAAAGTGGTTATACGACCGATGTAAAAGACGTTGGACCCGACCGCGTTCGGGTCGAATTCAACAAAGATGGCTCGCACTCCAAGTTTCAGGCGGAGTGGGTATCCGGCAAGTTGGCGGTCACCGTCGAAGAGTAGGTCGAGGGGCGGCTTACGAGTTGTGGTCCGGCCTGGCTAATATTGCGATCTCTCGCCTTTTCGATTGGATTCACGATGCTTTCCGTTAATGCCTTCAAGGTTGCCGATCTGTCCCTGGCCGAACTGGGCCGCCATGAAATCCGACTCGCCGAGCACGAAATGCCCGGGCTGATGGCGCTTCGTGCCGAGTATGCCGATTCTCAACCGCTCAAGGGTGCCCGGATTGCCGGCTCGCTTCACATGACGGTTCAAACCGCGGTTCTGATCGAGACCTTGACTGCCCTGGGAGCCGATGTCCGATGGGTCTCGTGCAACATCTTCTCGACGCAGGATGAGGCGGCCGCGGCGATTGCGGTCGGCGACGGGACTCCTGATTCCCCGAATGGGGTCCCCGTGTTTGCCTGGAAGGGCGAGTCACTCGAGGAATATTGGTGGGCTACCTATCAGCTGTTTCGCTGGGCCGACGGTAAGGGACCCAATTTGATCCTTGATGATGGCGGTGACGCCACGATGATGGTTCACAAAGGTCTTGAGTTTCAGGAAGCCGGCGAAGTGCCAAAACCTGATGAAGGCGACTCAGAGGAATGGGGAATCTTCCTCGACCAGTTGCGGGCCATTCTGGATGAGGATCCGGAGTTCTGGACGGAGATCGCCGCAGGAATCCGGGGCGTCTCGGAGGAGACCACCACCGGTGTCCATCGTCTCTATCAGATGTTGGAAGCCGGCAGCCTTTTGTTCCCGGCTGTCAATGTCAACGATGCCGTCACCAAGTCGAAGTTCGACAACCTGTATGGGGTTCGCCATTCACTCATCGACGGCATCAACCGGGCAACCGATACGATGATGGGCGGGAAGCTGGCCGTGGTCTGCGGATTTGGTGATGTCGGTAAAGGATCGGCGCAGTCGTTGCGGGGTCAAGGCGCCCGGGTGGTCATCACCGAGATCGATCCCATTTGTGCCCTGCAAGCCGCCATGGAAGGGTTTGAGGTCGTGCTGCTCGAAGACGTGATTGAGCGGGGCGACATTTTCATTACGACCACCGGCAACCGCGACATCATCACGGCCGAAGACATGAAGAAAATGAAGCATCAGGCTATTGTCGGCAACATCGGTCACTTCGACAACGAGATCGATGTCGCCGGCGTGTATGCCCTACCAGGCATCGTCCGTACGACAATCAAACCTCAGGTGGATGAGCTCACATTCCCTGATGGCCACTCGATCATCTTGTTGTCGGAAGGCCGACTTCTGAACCTTGGTAATGCCACCGGACATCCCAGTTTTGTGATGTCATGCAGCTTCTCCAACCAGGTGCTTGCCCAGATTGAGTTGTATCGGAATGATCTGGACATCGACGTCATAACGTTGCCCAAGCACCTCGATGAGAAGGTCGCTAGGCTCCACCTCGACGCCCTCGGAGTCAAGCTAACGACCCTTACCGAGGCTCAAGCTGCTTACCTCGACGTTGCCGTTGAGGGACCCTACAAACCCGATCACTACCGCTACTAGGTGGTAAATGCCTGGACGATACGATGTCAATCAGTTTCTGGCTGATGCACGGTCTCGTATCGTCAGGTTGTCACCCCTAGAACTCCAAGACGCGATGGCCTCGGGGGCGGTGGTGCTTGACACGCGAAGCGGAGGTGATCGTATCCGTGAGGGAACGATCGCGGGATCCTTTCACGTGCCGCTGTCGTTGCTCTTGTGGAGGGTTGATCCGGTGGCTGAGTACTCAGATCCACAGATCAATGATCTCGATAAGCCGGTGGTGATTGTGTGCAGTGACGGTTACTCGTCGAGCTGGGCGGCGGCAACGCTCCTCGATCTCGGATTCTCCCACCCCATGGATCTGGCAGGTGGGTTTCGTGCCTGGTCGGCTGCTGGATTACCGGTCGTCAGAATCGCCTGACGATTCGAGTCCGAACTGGGCCCCGGTTGGTTCGTCAAACTGGGCCCCGGTTGGTTCGTCAAACTGGGCCGCGTAGAGGCTGGCGTACAGGCCCCGGGAAGCCAGTAGCCGATCATGGGTCCCTTCCTCGACGATTCGCCCTTCGTCAATCACGATGATGCGGTCGGCGTCGCGGATCGTGCTCAGGCGATGAGCGATGACGAGGGTCGTTCGCCCGACCATCAGTGCCTCAAGGGCATCCTGGACCAGGCCCTCTGACTCGCTGTCTAGTGAGCTGGTGGCCTCATCGAGGATGAGAATGCGCGGGTCCTTCAACAGGGCTCTGGCGATGGCTACTCGCTGCCTTTGGCCACCGGAAAGCTTTACCCCCCGCTCACCGACAATTGTCTGGTACCCGTTCGGGAAGGCCGAAATGAACTCGTCGGCGTGGGCAGCGTGCGCCGCGTCGATCAACTCTTCATCGGTCGCGTCCGGATTCCCAATCCGGAGGTTTTCGGCGATGGTCCCGCTGAATAGCTGGGTTTCCTGGGGGACGGCCGCCATGTGCTGGCGGAGTTCTCGAACGCCAATCTGGCGAACATCGACGTCATCAATCAGGATCCGGCCGGAGGCCGGATCGTAGAAGCGAGGGACCAGCTGCACCAGGGTCGACTTGCCGGCCCCGCTTGGTCCGACGATGGCAAGTCTCTCACCTGGTTCGACAACTAGATTGATGTTCCTGAGGACCGTGACATCGCGGTCCGTATACGAGAAGTTGACGTCTTCGAGGGTGACCTTTCCCAGCACCGCGGGCATGGCCACCGGACTGTCAGGTTCGGCGATTTCGTTGGTCTCTTCCAGCAGGTCGAAGATGCGACGCGAGGCTCCGAGGGCTTCCTGGAGTTGGCTGTACAGTCCGGTGAACGTCCCGATGGCGCCGGCCACCGCCAGCGTATAGAGCAAGAAACTGATCAGTTCGCCACCAGTAAGTTGACCGGCCAGAACCTGCCGGCCGCCCAGCCAGACGACCACCGCCAGGGTTCCAAAAGCCACAAAGGTGACAATCGAAATGAAGATGGCTCGCAACTTGGCTCGGCGCCTGGCCACCAGGTACGACTCATTGACCGCGGTCCCATACCGCTCCGCCTCCACCTGTTCGGCGGTAAACCACTTCACGACTCGATTGGCGGCGATGGCTTCTTCGGCGTAGCTGTTTGCTTCGGCGACCCGATCCTGAAAATCCGTCGAGATGCGGCGCAAACGTCTACCGAAGACGGCCGCGGCGACGATGGCTATTGGTAAGAACGATAGAACGGCGAGTGAAAGGGAGATGCTCATGACGATCATCAGGACGACGCCACCGATGAGCGTGACAGCCTGGGCAAGTGTCTGGGCGACGGATTGTGAAACGGTTGTCTGCACGACGGCCACATCAGATGTCAGCCGTGAGGTGATTTCCCCGGTTTTTCGATTGTCGAAAAACCGGACCGGCAGGGTCATGACCTTGCTGTACACGGCCCGTCGCAGGTCGGCAACCACGCCCTCGCCGGTCAGAGTTATGTAGTACGACCGGAGAAAGTTGAATGCTGCCTGTGCGGCGAAAACACCGATGAGCAGGAGAGCAACCCGGTCGAGTTGGCTGGTGCCTGCCGCGTTTGAGATGGCTTGATCAACGAGATCCCCGACGATCTGTGGGAATACGAGGCCGAGACCGCTCGCCACGACCGTCCCAAACGTCGCGACCAGAAGATACGTGCGGTAAGGGCGCACGAAACGCATGAGTCTGGCCACTTCTTGGAGGCCTTGTCGATCGATCCGGGGACGATCGTCTGCCTCTGTCGAAGGGCGCCGTGGGTTGCGAAGCATCAGGCGATGCTAGGTCCTGGCGGATTACCGGGCGAAGTCGGGTCGTTTCTGCTGCCGATCACCGGCCGCAGGAATCATCGGAGGTGGTCTCCTGTTCTCAGCCCGGGGCGTTTTTCTTCGCTACGCTTGGTGGTGCAGGCTCATGGGAGAGACCGATGAAACACCATATTGTTGCTCGTTTTCAGGACGGGACGGTCCTGAAGGGAACCTCGTCAGATTTCGTCCCCACCCGGGATCGATTTCATTTGCAGCCGATCGATCAAGCTGGCGTGGCGGCCGTTGAGGTCGACGATCTCAAGGGGGTCTTTTTTGTCAACAGCTTTGAAGGCAATCCAGATGAGCGTGGCCGAGCTGACGTAGATCGGTTCGGTCTCGGCAAGAAAATCAAGGTCGACTTCAAAGATGGAGAGACCATGATTGGATATACGTCCGGCTATTCACCCGATCGGAGGGCGTTCTTTGTCTTTCCGGCGGACCCGAAATGTAACAACGACCGGGTGTTTGTGGTGACGGCGGCTACCTCCGAAGTGGCATTCGTTTAGGCGGATCGGTCGGAAGGCTCCCGGCTAGCCCCCCAGTTGGGCAAGCGCGTCACGGAGCGCCTCAAGCCCTTCCCGGAGTGATTCGGCGAATACCGCCAGTTCTGTACCGGCGACGTCTATCTGCACGGGAACGGCCAGCGAGATGGGGACTTCGGTGTCGATCGGTATCGTTTCGTTCACCGCGATCGGAACCTCGATATCAACCGGGATGACGATGTCAACCGGTACCGAAATGTCCAGGGGTATGGCGGTTCCGAGCGGGCCATCGATCGTGATCGTCGTATCGATGGTCTGATTGATTGGAAAATTCGTTTTGATGGGAACGATCAGGTCACGTTGCAGCAGGAACTCGGTGCGGATCGGGACTGACTCGTCGAATTTGATGTCCATCGTGATTGTCGAGGTGGCAAATGCGTCTAGCCCGTTGATTGCATCGTTCAACGATGTGCTGGTCTCCGGGCCAAGGTCACCAAGTGCGGCTTCGAAGACACTCAACTGAGCTAGTGCGAATGCAGCTCCAGATTCGACCTCGGTGAGTTGGTTGCTCAGTTCCTCCACCCTCGCTTCTGCCTGGCGGACTCGCCCGAAGAGGACGGCCCCGAAAACCAAAGACAACACGAGAGCTGCCGAAACTGCGATATAGGCTTGCTTCACGTCTGGTCTCCTGGTGGGGGTGGTTGGATCGTAGACGGACTAGGTGGCTATTCGAAGGCTGCCCGGGGTTCAGACGCCTGGTGCCGGGGGAATACAACGGTTGGCCTCTATGGTTGGACCGGTACGAATCAACCACCTAGGAGCCTCCGTGCCTGCCGTCAACGTCGATGACCTTCTATCCCTACCAAGGGTGCAGACCCTGCCGGTCCAATCCATACCTCGTCCGGTGCGGTCTGTCACGACGGCTCCGCGCGGTTTTGAAGGGGAAGGTTTCCCGGTACATCGTGCGTTTGAAGGAGTCGACCTCGTCGACCTGGATCCGTTCGTCCATCTGGACCAGATGGGCGAAGTCGAATATGCGCCGGGGGAGCCGAAAGGAACGCCCTGGCATCCGCATCGCGGGTTTGAAACGGTCACCTACATGATCGACGGGATCATGGAACACCAGGACACCAACGGTGGTGGGGGAGTCATCACCAACGGCGACACCCAGTGGATGACAGCCGGCTCGGGCCTGCTCCACATTGAAACACCACCCGAGCATTTGGTCATGTCGGGTGGTCTGTTTCACGGATTCCAGTTGTGGGTGAATCTGCCGTCCGCAGACAAGTTCATTGCTCCGCGCTATCAAGATCTTCGAGGTGGTGACGTCGCGTTGCTGACGTCCCAAGATGGCGGAGCGATCATCAGGCTGATCGCCGGAGAAATTGGCGACGTTCGAGGTCCTGGCTCGACGCACACGCCGATCACGATGGCGCACTGCACCCTTCATCCCGGTTCCCGGTTGGAGGTACCCTGGCGTCCGGACTTCAACGGTCTCGCCTACGTCCTTGGCGGAAAGGGATCGGTTGGTATCGAGCGTCGCCCGATTGTCAGTGGTCAGCTAGCCCTGTTCGGACCGGGCGATTCAATCGTCGTTACCGCTGACTCCATCCAGGAGACCCGGAGCCCTGATATGGATGTGCTCATTCTGGGCGGCCGGCCGATTCGTGAGCCGGTGGCGTGGAGTGGGCCGTTTGTTATGAACACCCGGGACGAATTGGTGACGGCGTATGCCGATTATGAGGCCGGTCTGCTCGGGATAATTCCTGCACAACATTGACCTGGTTGCCGAGGCGTTGAACCGGAGAATGGCGGGGGTTCCCACTACGGACCCCCGCCATTCTTGGTTGTGTGAGCTCTACTGAGCGTGTCGCTTGCCGTGATCCCAAGTGAGTCCTGTCCAGTTTGAACCCGTCCAGGAATTGCCAGTCCATCTACTCGCCGACCAGGTGCTGCGTGACCAGGCAGAGCCGGTCCAGTAGGCATCTGACCACGTGGATCCTGACCACGTCGAACCCGACCAGGTGCTTCCGGACCATGTAGACCCTGACCAGGTACTCCCTGACCAGGTGCTGTCGACCACGTAGAGCCATTCCATACCCCACCGCTCCACGTTGATCCTGACCACGTGCTGTCTGACCAGGTCGAGCCGTCGAACGCCATGCCGAAGATGTCCATCTCCCCATTGAGGACGATCCCGGCATTCTCGAGGTGGTCCGTCCCGCGGGCGGCTTCCAGTGACCCGGTACCGGTTGCTGGAGCGAAGTTCTGAGTCGGGTCACCTTCGGCGGTCCATCCGGCAGCCGCCCCGATGTCGATCATGCCTCCCCCTGGCAGGTTGTCGAGCCTGACACCGGGGAGGCGGTCGCGATGAGTGCGGCCTTTACCTGGTCCCCAATGCTCTTGCAAGTCATATCGTCACTCTGAGTGGTTAGTTGGGAACCAAACTCTTCGGCACCTAACTGACTAGTCACTGCTGATCTCCTTCAAACGTGACTGAGCCCCGACGAGGCGAGGCTCAGCTGACCTTCTTTATTTGTCGGCTAGCGGATACGCTTTCCGTGGTCCCAGGTGAGGCCGGTCCAGTTCTTACCGGACCAAGTGCTGCCCGACCACGTGGATCCGTTCCAGGTGCCGCCGGACCAGGTCGATCCGTTCCAGTTGGCACCGGACCAGGTGCTGCCGCTCCACGTTGACCCTGACCAGGTGCTGCCGCTCCAGGTGCTGCCGGACCAGGTCGATCCGGACCAGGTGCTGCCCGACCACGTGGATCCGTTCCAGGTGCCGCCGGACCAGGTGCTGCCGGACCAGGTGCTGCCAGCCCACACCGGCGAACTGAACGGCTGACCGAAGATGTCGATCTCGCCTTGGAGGGCCACGCCATTGTCGGCGAGGTGATCGGAGCCACGGGCCGCCTCAAGCGAGCCAAGCCCGGTTGCCGGTGCCCAGACCTGTTGGATGGCGGTGCCAGGACTGGTGCTGGTGACAGACTGGAAGGCGGTAACCAGTCCGGATCCTTGGCACGTGGACAGGATGCCCCAAAGGCTCTTGGAGGTGCCGGTGATGACCCGCTTGACCTGATCTGGGGTGTACTCCGGGTGGGCATCGAGCACGAGAGTCGCAATACCTGAGACAACGGCAGCCGCTTGGCTGGTGCCGGATCCTTTGAACAGGTTGTTGTCAAGTCGGGCACCGGGATAGTTCACGTCGGCGTATGAACCCGGGACTCGCAACGAGGCGATCGTCTTGCCGGGAGCAACCACGTCGACAGAGCGGCTCAAGGTACCGCAGTTTGACCAATCGGGGACATAATCGTCGTTGGTGCGGGTGGTTCCACCGGTGGCGTCGGCGCCGACCGCGATGACGTACGGGTTGGTGGCTGGCGAGCGCAATGCGGAGCCGTTGGAGTCGTTGCCAGCGGCGACGACTACCACGATGCCGTTCTTCCAGGCAACCTGAACGGCGTAGGAGAGTGGGTCGATGGTGTAGGCCTGTGAAGAGTTCGTGCCGAACGACAGGTTTAGGACACGAACGTTCATGCCGTTGTCATTGCGGTGTTCGATGACCCAGTTGATGCCGGCTAGGACCTGGCTGACGTCGACGGCACCGTTGGCGGCTCCGACTTTGACGTTGAGGATTCGCGCGTCAGGAGCGACACCGAGAAAGCTCTTTTTGGCGAGGTGAGAGTAAACCTGACCAACGCCCGAAGCCCGACCGGCGATAATGCCAGCCATATGTGTGCCATGGCCGTAGGCGTCGAGGTACTGCATGCCGGCGTATTGTGAGTCGAACGAAAGGTCGGGACCGTTGATGATCTTGCCGGCCGTGGCCAGTCCCTCAACGGGGGTGACGCCGGAGTCGATGAGTGCCACGGTGACGCCATTACCGGTTGCTCCGTTGTCCCATGCGCTGCCGGCCTGGGTGACGTTGGCTACTTCGGCGAGGTTCGTGACGTCTTTGCCGTTGTCCCAACCGCCACCGGAGAGGTCGACGCTCGAGTCCTGAGTGACCGAAATGACGCTCGGATGGGCTTCGAGACGACCGATCGAGCTGGCTGGTACTTGGGCCGTGACCGAATCGATGGCTGTCATGGTGCCGGTGATGGTGCCGCCCATATCCTCAATGGTGGAAGCGACGGATGCACCCTCCATGGTCCGGATGATGACCTTGACCAAATCGGTTGACGGCGTGGCGGCTGGTGCGGCCAGCAGCGATCCGAACAGGGCAAAAACGAGAACGAGCCCGATGGCTCGTCCTTTCGTTAAAGCTGAGGTGATGCTCACGAGTTGTCCTTTGGAAGGTCCCAGTGTTCTTTGGTCTCTCATCGGTCACTCTCCGCGATCTCCCGCGAACCATCCTTGAGCAACGCACAATGACTAGTCATCATTCGAGCATCCGGCCGTCAGCCTCTGGCAATCTCCCAACCAGGGTTCGTCCGGCTAACTTGAGGGCATGCGCCGAACTCTTTTGCCTCTCCTTCTGCTTGCTCTCCTCGGATCAGCGTGTCAGGTGAAGGTCGATCAAACCACCCGGATCGAGGACGACGGCTCCGGCCAAATCGTTCTCGATGTCCTACTCGACGAAGAACTGAGAACTCTTACGGGATTCGAGGACGCTGCCGGCGCGTTTGAACTGGCCGGGGGAGTTCCGGAGGGATTTGTCGTGGAGGATCTCGTCGTAGACGATCTGGCCGGTGCCAGAGCGGTCCGAGACTTCGCCGATATCGATGAACTGAATACGGTCCTTCAAGATGCGACCGCCGCCGGCCTGGCGACCGACGTGACCGTCGTTCGAGAAGGCAACGAGTATCGCTACACAGCCACAATTGGCGATCTCAGCGCGGCCGCCGAAGGTCTGGGTGGGTTCATAACCGCGGATACGTTCGACGACTTCTTTGATATTGTCCTTGCGGTCCATATGCCAGGCGACGTCGTGGACAACAATGCCGATGTGGTGCGTGAAGATGGCACCCTCGTGTGGGAGATCGGCATCGATGACTCAGGCAAGACCATTTCAGCGACCTCACGGGTTGCGACGGATTGGGCTCCGGTGACGATTGGCGTGATTCTGTTACTGGCCCTCCTTGGAGGTGGGGTAGTGCTTGTGCGGAATCGCATGTCGAAACCCTCGCCGGACGCCCCACCGGCGGACGGCCCGTTCGAATCACCTACCATATAGGTTGCAATCAATTTTCTGGAGCATGAGTGGCAAAGCAAGAAGACGTAATTCGGGTCCAGGGTGTGGTCGTGGAGACACTGCCCAACGCGACGTTTCGGGTTGAAGTCGACGGTGGACTCGAAGTCTTGGCGCGGGCCGCAGGCAAAATGCGTCGGGGTCGTTACATCAGGATTCTGCCAGGAGACCGTGTCGACGTAGAGCTGTCTGCCTATGACCCGACCCGCGGTCGGATCGTCTGGCGTTACAAGTAAGCCTGTCTGCCATACTGCCCGGCTATGGCCGGTAAGATTATTCATGGCGAGAACCTCGCCGTTCTTGAATCGCTACCTGACGGTTCGATTAACCTCATCTATATCGACCCACCCTTCGGGACCGGGCAGGTTCGTACTCATCGACGGATCAAGACGGGGTCTGGCGAGGCAACTCGCTCGGGCTTCGGTGGTCGGACCTACCAGTATGAAACCGTTTCCGAGCTGGCGTACCGCGATGACATGCCCCTCGACGATTACCTTGCCTTCTTGCGAGTTCGTCTCATTGAGATGCACCGCGTCCTGGCGCCCGACGGTTCGATATACGTCCATGTTGACTTCCATGCCGTCCACCACATCCGGCTGATGATGGATGAGATATTCGGCGCCGAACGATTTCTCAACGAGATCATCTGGGCGTATGACTATGGCGGGCGTCACAGGGACCGATGGCCTCGAAAGCATGACAACATTCTCTGGTATGCCAAGGGGTCGACGTGGACGTTCAATCGCCATGACATCGACCGGATTCCGTATATGGCTCCGGGCCTGGTCGGACCCGAGAAGGCTGCCATCGGCAAACTTCCCACCGACGTGTGGTGGATGACGATTGTGCCAACGAGCTCGAAGGAACGTACTGGCTATCCCACTCAGAAGCCTCTCGGACTTGTGGAGCGAATCATCCGTGCGTCCTCAAACGAAGGTGACCTGGTGGCCGACTTTTTCGGCGGATCGGGGACCACGGCCGTCGCTACTCAACAACTCGGCCGGGAGTTCTTGTATGTCGATACGAACGAGGAGGCCGTGGCGATCGCCAGGGTGCGTCTGGCTTCAGGTTCGGCGGGCGAGGGCTAGCTCCATCAGGTGTCTCGCGGCGTCGCCCATGACCGCGAAACGATCGTCCTTGGTCTGTCCCCGCACATATCGAATGTAGATTTGCTGGACGATCACAGCCATCTTGAACGAACCGAATACGACGTAATAGTCAACGGTGTCGGGGTCGATTCGAGACCGTCGTGCATACCGCTCAATCGCGGCGCGCCGGTCCATGAATCCCGGTGCGCCGGTTGGCATCGGGTTGAGGGCGCTGGGGGCTTCGTCCTCGTCATACCAAACCGACAGCAACGTTCCTAGGTCGGCCAGCGGGTCTCCCTGAGTACACATGTCCCAGTCGTATACGGCAACGCACACGCCGGGATCGCTCGGCGAGACGGCCATGTTGTCGAGGCGCCAGTCGTTGTGGACCAAGGCTGGCGGAGGAGAGGCAGGCAACTCGGCTCGGAGCCAGGTGATCAATTCGTCGGCCACAGCCCAGTCGTGTTCCTTGGATCCGTGCCAGCGTTGTGCCCAGCCTTCTACCTGGCGTTCCAGAAACCCTTCGGGGTGTCCAAGATCTGCAAGCCCGGCATCAGCCGGTGCCACCGAATGGAAGTCGACCAGCGTGTCAATGACGACTTCGGATAACTTCCGATTGGCGGTCGGGTCCTGACCGCCCCCAAAGCCGTCAGGGACTTCGCGGCGAATGACTATTCCGTTCTTGCGCTCCATCACAAAAAATGGGCTGCCGATGATGGTCAGGTCCTCACACAACAAATAGCTGCGGGGCGCCTGGGGGAACGCTCTCCACAGACCCTTGAGAACGCCATGTTCTCTGGCCATGTCGTGCGAGCCGGGAGCGACCGGTCCGAGTGGAGGGCGTCGAAGCACGTATTCGGCGCCATCGGAATAGCGCAGCAGATAGGTCAGGTTGGCATGGCCGCCGGCGAATTGGCGAACCGTCAGTTCACCGTGATCGATATCAAGTCGATCTGACAGATACGCCGCGACCACTGCGGTGTCGAAGCGTTCGTCGGTCCGAACCGGGATGAGTTCTTGTGCGGCCATCTGGCAGCCAGCCTACCCGGCTACCCCTTACAGGCTGGTACCAGATAGGGATACGGGTTGACGGTTTCGGTGCGGTTCAGGGCGATCTCGAAGTGCAGGTGGGGGTTGGAGCCCTTGGCGTTGCCGGAGTCGCCAACGTATCCGATGACCTCGCCGGCTACGACCTGGCCTGACTTGCCGAAGCTGTCCATGTGCGTTCCGATGTACCTATTCCCGTTATCGCCTTCGAGTCTGAACTGAATGCCGCCGATGGTCCCCTCGATTTGATGGACAAATCCGCTGACCGGTGCCAGAACCGGAGTTCCGCGGGGCGCGAACAAGTCGTTTCCCTCGTGGTAACGACTGTCTGAGCGGGGAAAACCCCAGTCATTGAAGAACGTTGCACCGGGGACGGGGCATACAAACCCTCCGGTGCCGCTTACCTTGAGAACCTGACCAACGTAGATGCGGTCCGGGTTGGTAATCGCGTTGGTGCTGGCAAGGTCACTGGATTTCATACTGTACTTGGCGGCGATCTGGGAGAGGCTTTCGCCCGCCTTGACAGTGTGGGTGGCAGAACTGGTGGCGGTCGGGGAAGGTGCCGCCACGACGGGTTCTCCACTTACCCTCAGGCGAGTGCCGGCGTAGACGACATTCGGGTTGGTGATGCCGTTGAGTGTGCTGATTGCTGACACCGTGGTCTTGAACTTCCGGGCGATCTCGCCGAGCGATTCGCCTGGTTGCACGACGTACACGACCGCCGCGGCGCTCGAATTGGCCGAACTCGTCGGCACCTGGAGGACTTGCCCGACCCAGATCTTGTTCGGGTCGCTGATACCATTTGCCGATGCCAGGGCAGCCGTGGTCACGCCGTTGCTTGAGGCGATCTGCGACAACGTGTCGCCGGCTCTAACTGTGTACCCGGACGCAGCGGCCAGAACCGACAGGCACAGCACTATGAAAGCGGCAACGGGACGGCGATCAACGATCAGCCGTTTGAGGTATGCGAGCATGAACTTGTCTCCTGAAGCACCGCCCGCTTCCCTCGTACCCTATCGTCTCACAAGTTTGTAATTCAAGCTTTGAGCGGGATTCAGCGCTTGCCAATTTCGACTCGTTGTGCCGAGCCGCGTTTGGGTTCAGACCGGGCCCGGAGTTGTCCGCAGGCCGCGTCGATGTCCTGACCTCGCATGTGGCGCAAGGTGCTATTCACACCCAATCGGTTGAGTTCCGACATGAAGGACTCGATTCGCTCCGGTCGGGACGGACGGTCCGGGCTGAGCGGGGTGGGATTGAGGGCGATGACGTTGACGTGTGATTGCAGGCGTTCGGCGATCGGGGCAAGTTTGCGGGCCTGCTCAAGGGTATCGTTCACGCCGTCGATGAGCGTCCACTCAAGAGAGACCCGTCGGCCCTTGGCGTCAAAGAACTTGGCGGCGGCCGCCTCGACTTCGGCGATCGGATAGCGCTTGTTCAGGGGCACCAGGGTGGATCGAAGTTCGTCGTCGGCGGCGTGCAGGCTCACGGCCAGCGTTACCTGCCAGGGTTCCTCTGCCAAACGGAGCATGCCAGGGACCACCCCAACCGTCGATACCGTGATGGATCGTGCGCCAAGTCCCCGGACCTCGATGATTCTTCTCAGGGACTCCCGAACCCGGGTGTAGTTGGCGAGGGGTTCACCCATCCCCATATAGACGATGTTGGTCAGATGATCAGGGCAACCCTCAAGCGGCGATGCTGCCAGGTAGGCAGAGGCGTATGCGACCTGGGCATAGATCTCACCGGGTTCGAGGTGCCGGTCGAATCCGAATTGTCCGGTTGCGCAGAACGTGCAGCCGAGCGCACAACCCGCTTGACTTGAAATGCATAGGGTGTTGCGCTTCGGGTATCCCATGAGAACTGCCTCGATGGCGTTTCCGTCAGGTGCTCTGAACAGCCACTTCACGGTCGTCCCGTTGTCGGCAGTTTGCTCGGTCTCAACCGAGAATGGGAAGAGCTTTTCGGAAATCTCATCTCGCATGTGTGCCGGAAGGTTCGTCATCTGATCGGCCGAGAGGACGGGGTGCTCATAGAGCCATGAGCGCAACTGGTCGGCCCGGTATGAGGGCTCATTGGGGAACAGACTTCCCAGATCGTCCGGGTCGACCAAATAGGGCACGCTTCCATAGTAGGCGTCGCACCGGTGGCCCTAGGATGACAGTCATGGAGAGTAGGGAACTATCACCGGTCTCGAACCGCGAGCGGTTTTTCACCAACCCCGGTTTCGTGGCGCTCTGGGCCTCGCTCGGTATGGGGCTTCCCGCGGTCGCCGTTGGAGCCAGACTCGGTTCTGACCAGGCGATGGGCCTTACCTATATTCAGGTATTGCTGGTGGTCCCGATCGGGTTACTCATCGGCGGGGCGATTATCTCGGCGGTTGGGTGGATGGCCGCCGACATGGGCGTACCGACCGGCCTGCTGTTCCGGCCGAGCCTTGGAATGGTTGGCTCGTGGGCGGCCTCCGCCTTTCAGGCACTTCTTTACATTGGTTGGACCGCTCTTGAGATTCAGATCGGGGCGGCGTTCCTCGAGCGAGTAGCCAGTGAGGTGGACTATCCAATCTCGACCGGTGTCGCGATCACCATTGCGACGACCCTGGTTGCCGGGTTGGTGTGGATGGGCATGTCATGGGTTTCGGGGGTTCTCATCCGACGAGTTACGTTCTGGATCGCTCTGGCGGTGGTTATCTGGATGGTGGTCGATGTCGTCTCCGGCGCCGATCTGGCAGGTTTAAGCGACCGGGTTCCTGATCAGAGTCAGTTCTGGCTGGCGATCGACATGGTGGTGATGTTCACCATGCTGTGGGTTCCACTGGCCGGTGATACGGCCCGATTCGCCAAGGACACCAGTGCCGCGACGTCGGGCGTCGGGTTTGGTTTTGGTATTGGTTTCGGCGTCATGCTCCTGGTGGGAGCAATCGTGGGGCTGGCAGGAGAGATGGACGGAACGATGACTGGTTCGATCGATTTTCTGGTCGGCACGGCCGGGCCATTGGTCTTGTTGATCGGGGTCGCGTGGCTGTTGGCCGGCGAGATCGATCAACCGTTCGGGTTTGTATATGGTGCGTCGACGGCGCTGGCGACCACCACCCTACGCCGGGCTCCACTCTGGCTGTCTCTGCTCGTAGTGGGGTTGGGTGGCGTCACCTCGTCACTGGCCAGCGCCAGTTCGTTGCTCGGCGTGGGTAAGTTTCTGCTGGCGATGTTTGTCCCCCTTCTCGCCATTCTTATGGCGGACTTCTTCGTGGTGAGGCGCCGCCGTTACCTGACGGACGGTTTGTTCCAGTCAGATGGGGGACCATACGGCAAGGTGAACCTCTACGGTCTGCTGTCGTTCGTGGTGGCATTTGCGATCCAACAGTGGATCAATCCGTCCGGTCCGGTCCCATGGATTGAGATTGTGGAGCGGATTCCGGCGGCCGGAACCTGGGGGACGGCCGGGGTCCCGGCCATGATCGTCAGCCTGTTGGTCGGCTTTGGTTTGTATTCAGGTTTGGGTAGATGGAAGATCGAGGAGTGGGAGTCGGTTTCCCATATCAGGCTTTGACCTGATCTTGTAGATCAGGCTTTGACCTGATCTTGTAGATCAGGCGTTGACGAGGCGGGCGGCATCCTCAATCCATTTGCCAGCCCGGGCTTCGGTGACGTTGATGATCCCCGCCAATCGCCCCGGGGTGGCCCCTGCCAGGTTCTCGTAGGTGGCGATCCCGACTTCCATGAGGCGCCGTGCGAACACAGGGCCGATGCCGCCGATCACCGTTAGGTCGTCAGGATCAGTCGCCACCGAGTCTGGCGGCTCGGGTGGCAGGGTGAAGGTCGGGTGTTCAGGCTCCCGGCTGAGCGCCAGAGTTACGAACCGATCGCGCATTGCCCAGGCAACCGCGCCGATACCACCGACTATGCCAATAATGCGGGCCGCTTTTGCTAAATGCATCTCGCTAACCCCAGCAATGGGCGGATGGATTCCAGTGGCGCCAACCACCACCGCTGTAGACCAGCCAGGCTGCGACGGCCACGTTCGAGTCGGGGTCCAGGATGTTGGCACCGGCAAGCCCGGCTTTGGCCGACCGATCTTCCCAGAATTTAGGAAGATGCTGAAACAATCCCGAGGCGTTCGACGCACCATGGACGGCATTGGGATCGCCGCTGCTTTCACAATGAATAACCCACAGTGCTCGATCGACGTCCGCCGGTGAGAAATACGCCTCAACCAGGCTGCGCCACGGAGCGGCATCGGCGGGGATGTTGCTGTATTCACGAGGAGACGACGCCGGGACGGTCGTGATCGGCGCCTTGACTGTCGTCAATTTCGTGCGGGGGGCGGCTGAGGCGACTGTGGTTGTTGTTCGGTTGCTGGCAGCCTGGGCCGAGATCAGGGCGCTCACGTCAGGGGACTTCGCAACAGTGCTGTCGGTCAGGTCTACTTCCGGGGCGAAGTTCATGGCAGCCACCCGGCCGGCCAACAGTCCGACTGATGTGTCGGCTTGGCTCACAATCGAGTCGCTAACGACGGCGCCGGTTTCGTTTTGTGGCCCAACCGCGGCCACTGCCTCAATCGAAACGGCTGGCCCAGTGGTAGGGGCGAACGCAGCAAAGCCAGCTACTGCAAATGATGCCATCGCAGCCCAGCCCACGAAAGCGCCCAATCGAATAAGTCGCAATTTAACAATCCGCCCTTGACATTAAAAGGCTCCCAGCGAGGAGCTACCACAGGATAGAGGTTCGGGGTATGAC
Organism: Acidimicrobiia bacterium; assembly: GCA_016650365.1. Lineage (NCBI taxonomy): Bacteria > Bacillati > Actinomycetota > Acidimicrobiia > Acidimicrobiia bacterium. The sequence goes on along the minus strand of JAENVV010000099.1, from coordinate 16,032 downwards.
TAAGCAAGCCACTTACATCCAAATAATGGAAATTGGCGAAGACCTACCGGACGGCGGCGCTGGCGGTTCCCACCCGCGGGTCACCGGCGCCAACTCGAAGACCGGAGGCGTTGACGCGAATGGCCGATACGGGGCCCCAACCGGCCTCCAGAGGCGCCCCCATTTCGATGTGGTGTCCGCGGGCTCTCAGCTCGTCCACGACTGCCGGGAGCATTCGCGACTCGACGCTCAACGTCGACGGGTGGCCGGGTACGAGCGACTTGGTTGTCCACCTCGGCTCCTGTTGTGCCGCTGATGGGGAGAGTCCGGCGTGGAGTAGGTGGGCGGCCATCTGGGTCAGAATCTGGGGTTGCTGATTACCCCCCCGGGTTCCGAGAATGAGCGACAACGCGTCGCTTTGGGTCCACAGGGAAGGGGCCAGCGTGTGAGCCGGTCGTCGCCCGGGGACCAGCTCGTTGCGGTGTCCTTTTTCGAGCGTGAAACCCGCCCCCCGGTTGTGCAAGAAGAAGCCGGACTCGCCGGCCCCGATGCCGCTTCCAATGCCATGGAAGTTCGATTGGATGAGCGACACCCCCATCCCTGACCGGTCGACGACCGATAGATAGGTGGTCCCACCCGGGCCGGGCGAAGGATGGTTCCAACTGCCTGCTCGGGATCGATCGATCCGGGCGGCCGCGGCTTCCAGCAGATGAGTGCCGAGCAGCTCCTCATGGCCGGCCGCCGTCGACGGGTCGGACAGTAGAGCGTCCCGCCCGCCCGCAACCGACCGATAGGCCTCGATCGTGAGATGGACGTAATCCGGATCGCCGGGATCGGTTGGCGGTTCACACAATTCGAAGATGCGGGCCGCCGCCAGGGTGAGGTAGCCCTGACTATTCGGTGGGATCGTCCATGCTCTATGCCCGAAGACATCAAGTGACATTGGCTCAACCCAATCTGGTTGATAGCCGGCAAGATCTTCGATCGTGATGTACCTGTGTACCGCAGCGGATATGTCAGCCGCCACGGTTCCCTCATAGAAAGCGCTGGCTCCCTCGGACGCAATACGGGTGAGGGTCGTTGCGAGTTGGGGTCGGTTGATCCACGTGCCTGGCGGCGGTGCCGACCCTTCCCGGTACAGAGGTCGAGAGGCCGACTGTGGAACCAGTTGTTCGGAACGATCGGTGAGGGCTTTGCTGAGTTCGACGCTGACCGGGAACCCGTTTCGGGCATAGAAGATCGCCGGTCCAAGAACTACGTCAAGAGGAAGCGCTCCGAGGTCCCGTGACAACCATTCCCAGCCCCGTACACAGCCAGGGATCGTGACTGACACCGGGTCCGTGATCGGGATGACGTAGCCGGTCAGATGATCGGCGTTCGCACCTGATCCGGCCCAGCCTGAGGCGTTGAGGCCGACTGGCTTCTTGTCGCCAGACCGGTGGACCAGGGCGAACAGATCGCCGCCGATTCCGCAGGTCTCGGGAGCAACGACTCCCAGCGTGGCGTTGGCGGCGATGGCGGCGTCGACAGCATTGCCACCTTTGCCAAGCATCTCCAAACCAGCCTGAGTAGCCAGTTCGTGAGAGGTGACGACAATGTCGCCGAAGGTTTGCCGGTTCACCGCTTGAGCTGCGGTACAACTCGATTGATCGCGTCGAGGGTGGCCCTGACCGCACTTTGAGCTTCGTCAGGGCCGACCAAAGCACAACCGACCAGAAGTCGTTCCTCGCCCCCTGAGACCATCACGACCTGGGCGATGGCCACCGGCCGGGATCCGATGGTCGGGGTTTCCAGGGCGGCCAGTGCGAGAGCAAAGTCCTCACCGAGGGCCTGCTCGACCGCTCCCAGCGTTGCCTCCCCGACGATCCGAACGCGCGACGTCGGACCGACCGGTCCGCTCGCCGACCCGACATACACTTCGTTCTTCCAGGCGAGGGTGACTTCAACCTGGGACTTGGCCCCTTCGGGGCGTTCGGTGATGTCGATTACGGCCGGCCGATCGCTCCGGCCCATCTCGTCGTTCTCGATCTGGACGACTGACACGATCCGCCGATCGATCGTTATTCCAAAAGAAGCCATCGCCAGGCTTTGGACGTCTCGCACGACTTGTTTGGCCGGCTTGCCCGGAGTGGCGAGGACGTGGACTTCGGCGATAGTGTTTCGGTCTCCCACCACTCGAACGGCATCGACAGTGGTCAGTCGGCACAAAGATTCTTCAAGTTCGGCGTAACGCATGCCGCAAACTTAGCCGTGATGGTGGCACTTTCTGTGGTTTGTCCTTGGGTTCTTGAATGGGTAACTGCTACATTATTTTGTACCCACCGTGGTTGGACCTCGGTGGGTGAGCTGGATTCGACAGGATGCTGACCCTGTTCCAGGCTCGGTGCGGGCTAATGGGAGCCACTGAATCGAATATGTTCGATGAGGTTTCCTCGGAAACGAGGGGAAAAGGAGTCTGCTGCCCAAGCCCGATTAGTCCCTGGACTTAACAACCCCCAGCGAAGCGGAATTTCTGGCCGTCCATCTAGCGTGACGCGCCAAAAAACTCAAGAACTGGGTGATGTCCCCGATGAAGATCAAGATTGCACGGATGGTCGCTGCTGCCAGTGGTTTGGCAGCAATGATTCTTGCCGGCAGCGCGTCATTGCGGATTAGCTAAGAAACAGTACGACGCTTGGGCAGCGGACCTTCTTTTAGGGGAGGATGCAATTTGCAGGCGGTGAAGGTCAGATTGGCCATCGCATATGCGGGCTTGGGGGCGGTGGCGCTTGGCGTCGCTGTGGCAACCCAGGAGTTTCCGCCGTTACGAGATTGGGCGCCGTTCGCCGTAGTGGCCTTCCTGACGGTCTATCACGCCGTTGAGGTCAACGATCACCTCACTGCCTCACCAGCCGCCATGATCTTCCTGGCGACGGCGGTCGCCTTCGGGGCTGGCCACGCCGCACTCGGAGCCGCTGCCATTTCGGCGGTCAGTCCGGTAACCAAGTCGGACATCGCCGAACGTCGAGTTGCCCTGTCCGTCATCAACTGGGGCCAAACCGTCGTGGCGGCGGTCCTGGCCGGTTTTGTGCTCGAACCGTTCTTTCCCGCCGGTGCTTGGAGCCAACGGGACTTTCCGCTGGTGGCGGTCGGCGCCATGTTGGCTTCCATGGTGTATCACCTCGTGAACTGGGGTCTGGTGAGCCTGGCGGTACGGATTGTGTATCGGAAGCGAGAAGTACGGCCTTGGTCACGTATGGGATCGATTCTCCGATCAACGGTCGTGATGGGGTTTGTCGGCGGCTTGCTCGGAGCGACCTACCATCTTGTGCCGGTGGCCTTGCCCTTCATATTCGCTCTGTTCGGGGTTGGTTATCTGGCGTTTTCGTCGCTAAGTGAACTGCGAGAAGCCCAGGAGGCCACGCTGCGAGGGTTCATCAAGGCGCTCGAAGCCAAGGATCTCTATACCCGTGGACACACCGAACGGGTGGCCTATTTCAGTCAGCTGATTGCCGAGCGGATGAACTATCGAGGCACGAGGTTGGAGCGGGTGCGCTGGGCTGCCCTCATCCACGATGTCGGGAAGTTGGCGGTGCCGCGAGACCTCATCCGAAAGCGCGGTCGTCTTGAAGACGGCGAGTACCAACAGCTGCAAGTGCATGCGCATGTGGTTGAGGACCTACTGGCAGAGGTCGAGTTCCTGCGGCCAATGGTGGAGATTGCCTCAGGACACCACTCACGTTTCGACGGAGGCGGCTATGGAGGCACCGGGCACGCCCATGGCAATCCTCCGTCCCAGGAAGCTCGGATTCTTGCGGTGGCCGACGCGTTTGACGCGATGACCTCGACCCGATCCTATCGGGTGGCCCTTAGCCAGGAATTTGCATTCCAGGAGCTGCGGGCGAACGCCGGCACCCAGTTCGATCCGGAGGTCGTCGAAGCGCTGGTTCAGAGTGTCGTCGAGACTGGCGAACGGTACGGGTCGCCGAACCTGGGATCAGAGGAAGCAGCCAGGCTGATCGCCGAAGGCAAGGGCAGGCCGTGACTCGTCTTCGGCACCTGGAACCGGTCCTATGGGCGCTTACCATGCTCGGAATTGCCTTTATCGGAGTCGGACAGTCCGATTCCTCGCTCGTGGCCGTGTCAATCGCCGGCGTGCTCATTGCGGGAGCGGCCCTGATAACCGTCCCTGCCTCGAGTGGCAATCGTTTCTCTCTCGCCCTGGCGGCCGCTACGGCGGTGCCGCTCCTCATCGGACCCATTTTCGACTTTGGAGGAGCGATCGGTGCGGTGGCGGTCGGGTTTCTGTCCGGATGGGTTGTCCTGCAACTCTTCGGGTCGGACGAACAAACCGCCACGGCCGACAGCGACTTTTTGCGGCAATCGTTTGGGGCATTTCTATTCGCGGCTTTCTACGTGGCCCTGGAGGGTGCGGCCGGTCTGTGGATCGGACCGGCCGGCGCCAACCTGGTGGCGGCGGTTGCGGCTGCCCTGGTCTGGTTCGGATTTGAGACCGGAGCCTGGGCTATGACGACGTACGATCGCGTGTCGCGCCGGTACCTGCTGAGGCTGGCGGTTGAGGATTGGCCGGTTGCCTTCAGCCTGTTCGCGGTTGGGGCTCTGTTCGCCTACGTCCTACCTGAGCTGGGCTGGTGGGCCCCGGTGGTGGCGTTGTTGCCCTACTCGTTTGCTCACATCGCGTTCTACCGATCGCACCTCGCCAGGGTGACCTATAGCCAGACGATTCGTTCCCTGGCCCGGATCCCTGAGGTCGCCGGCCTATCCCCGGACGGCCACTCTGACCGGACCGCTGACCTGTCGGTGGCGGTCGCCACCGAACTGGGTCTCAATCCCCACGAGGTCCGGATGGTCGAGTACGCGGCCCGGCTTCACGATATCGGGCGCATTACCCTCAACGAACTCAACATCATCAAGGTCGGTTTTACCGATGATGACATCGCCAGGTGGGGTTCTGAGATCATTTCGGAAGCACCGTTTCTAACGGAGGTGGCAGCTCTCGTTCGACAGCAACACGATCCATATCGCAGACCAGGGGAGCGAAAGGATCCGGATCTGCCCATCCCGTCCAAGATCATCAAGGCGGCCTCTGCCTACGACCATGCGACGTCTGAACTGGGGTTTTCGACCCTCGAAGCGTTGGAGGTCCTGCACCGAGGGGCTGCCTACGACTTCGATCCTGACGTGGTTGAAGGCATCCGCCACATCGTCATGTTGGGTGAGCCTCAAAGCTAGGTTCTGTTGGCCGATCCGGTCGGCGTGGTTGACGGTACCCCGTGTTTGAACCAACGGATCGGACGGCGCAACTCTGACTCGAGAAATCGGCCAAGGCCCACGGCGAGGAAGACGTCACCGAGCGAAACGACCGTTCCGTTACCCCAAAAGAATCGGACCGGAATCACGTCTGCCAGGAACATGAGGCGAGTCTCGGGGCCGAGTATGACGTGCTTGAAGTCGTTGATGACGATCTGGGCATTGAAGCCGCTGGCGGCCGTCGCAGCCGCCTCCAGGACCGGCATGGCCCCGTTTGCCGCGATCACGGAAAAGTTCATAAGAATCCCGAATCCGGCCAACCACATGCCGGGTCGTGACCGATTGGCGATCACGACGCTCAGGATGAACAGGTAGGAGACAAGGAGCAACGCAACCGCAGCCCCTGCCGACCACGACCGACCACTTGGAATAAAGCTCGAACCCGTTTGAACGACGAAGCCGATGATGAGAAGCGGCCACAGCCGCAGTTCGATTTCACCGAGATTTGCGAGGCGACCGCCCCGAATGATGGCAACCGCGATAGCGACAACCACGACGATGACGAGCCACAATCCACCTTCAGACATTAATTCGCACGGTACCACTCTGAGCGCATAACCACTATCTTCATGGCTAGAAATGTCCTTGTTGTTGAGGAGAGCCATGCTGCTGACAGAGCAAGCCGGACCGGTGCTCACGCTGGCCATCAATGATCCGGAGCGGCGCAACCCGCTCACCAATGAAGTTGTTGAAAGTATGACCGAGGCCATCGGGTCCGCCGGAGAATCGGTCCGGGTGATCGTCGTGACTGGGACAGGAGAGAAGGCGTTCTGTGCCGGCGGTGATCTGGCGGGCGGCTTCTTCGAGAACCCCATAGAGACCCATCGCCAGCGCGGGGGTCTTGCAGAGCTATTCCGATCGATGCGTCTGGCCAGGCAACCTATTGTGGCCCGGGTGAACGGGCACGCCCTGGCCGGGGGGTTCGGTCTCATGTTGGCGTGCGACATGGCCGTTGCCGCCGACCACGCCACGTTCGGAATGCCAGAGATCAATGTTGGCTTGTGGCCCATGATGATTTCAGCGCTGGTTCATCAGACCCTTCCCCAGAAGCTCGCTTTCGAACTCATGATGTCGGGTCGGCGGATGACTGCTTCTGAAGCCTTGGCAGCTGGTGCCGTCTCGAGGGTGGTGCCGGGCGCCGATCTTGTCATGACCGTCGAAGAACTGGTTGCTTCGCTGTTGGAGAAGTCGCCGGCCGTCCTGGCGCTCGGGAAAGCCAGCTTCTATTCGACCGTTGATATGGGGTTCGACGCTGCCCTCGACTTGTTGGCGGGCGGTCTAACTGCCGTGGCGCTTACCGAAGATGCCAGAGAGGGTACGAGGGCGTTCGTCGAGAAACGCCCTGCCAACTTCACCGGCCGGTGATTACGCAGGAAGGTGATAGGTTGGCTGCCGTATGAAACTGTTGCGAGCTGCCGGATGGACCATGATCTGGGCCGGGGTCCTCATCTTCGCGTTCCTGGCGTATCAGCTGTTCGGAACGTCGATTGCTACCAATCGCGCCCAGGTTGAGGCCGGAGAGCAGCTCGATACGATCTTTGAAGCCTCGATCGAAGAACTGGCCGCCACCGGAGTTACAATCCCGACCGATCCGACCGATCCGACCGATCCGACCGATCCGACCGATCCGACCGGCCCGATCGTCGTAGTTCCGACGCTCTTCCCAGAGCCGGTTCCGGTAGCGGGCCAGCCATTCGCTCGAATTCTGATCCCAGCAATTGAACTCGACCGGGTCGTGTGGGAAGGCGTTGACCGGGAAGACCTCAAGAATGGGCCAGGTCATATGCCGTGGACGACGCTGCCCGGCCAACCGGGTAACTCGGTTATTTCCGGGCATAGGACGACCCATGGGGCCCCGTTCTTCAGACTCGACGAACTGGTGGTCGGCGACAGCATCACGGTTGAGACGGCCACCGGATCGCACGTCTATGAAGTGCGCGAGATTCTCATCGTCGACCCGACAGCCGTTGAGGTCACCGAGTTCAGAGAAGGCGCCTGGCTAACCCTCACCACCTGCCATCCCGTGTACTCGGCCGCCCAGCGGTTGGTTATTCACGCCGAGCTGGTCGATGGTCCCAATTTCCCATTTGTTCAGAGCCAAACGACCGACTCGGAGGCATCGTGATGAGGAAGCTCTATAACCGTCTACCCGGTCCGGCTCCGATCCGGGTCTTGATTCTGCTCGTCCTCGCCGCAGCGATGTTCATACTGCTCATACCGCTTTTTGAGTGGGCCGGCACGTTCCTCGACGACGGTGGCGTGATCGGAGCTTGGGTAGACGTAGGGCCGGGTCTTCGGGTCTAGGGCGGACGAACCGGTGAGTTGACTCCGGCCCTACGTCATTGACTCTTTAACGTCGGGGATGGTGCGAACGGTTCCTTAGAATCCAAACGATCCGGCTGAGAGCTCACGAAGCTTTTCCAAAGAAATCTGTCCGGTTACTTGCTTCTTGACGGTTCCGTCTTGACCGATGAACCAGGTCGACGGCATCCCCAGCGGCGGGTAGCTAGCCGCCACCGTCTCAGGCGCATCGAACCCGAGCGCGTACGACACGCCGAGCTCGTCGGCCAAAGAGCGCGCCGGCTCTTCCCGATCGCTGACCGCCACGCCGATCACCATGATGCCGGGCTGTTCGACCTGAAATTGATCGAAGTCTGGCATCTCCGCCCGGCAAGGAGCGCACCATGAGGCCCAAAGGTTCAAAATCACCGGTCGGCCGTCGGTTGCCAGGTGCTCGGCAAGGTGGAACGTTGAGCCGTCGAAGAGTGTCACGGTGAAGTCCGGGGCAAGTGACGATCCGCTAGGTGGGACGTTGGCGACCGGTTCCCCGCGATTCGTGAACACCATGATTGCCGCGACGGCTCCCACCAGGGCGACGGCCATCAACACGACCAAACCAATCCGGTTCGTAGTTCGTTTCTCGGCACCTGGTTCCATCTAGTCAATGCTACCGGTGGTTCGTCGTTAGACTTTTTCGATGAGCTTGTTCAAACCGGGGAAGGTCGACATTGCCAAAGAGGGGATAGATCCCGCCCGGGTCCCGCCCGGGCAGTATGTGACTGATCGATTCCCGGTCCTCCATGCCGGGATCGTGCCGACAATTGATCTCGAACACTGGGATTTCAGGGTCGATGGCCTGGTCGCTGAGACGACGTCTTTTTCACTGGCGCAGATCAAGGCGATGCCGACAGTCGACGTCACGACGGACATTCATTGTGTAACAAAATGGTCCAAGCTCGACACGAACTGGCACGGGGTTCGGGTGGCCGACTTTCTTGCGAACGTGGAGGTGGCCCCGCAAGCCACGCATGTCCTGATCGGTGCTGAACATGGGTTCACGGCCAACCTGCCGATCGCCGATTTGGTTCTACCGGACAACCTGCTGGCCTGGGAGTTTGGCGGTACCGAGCTGGAGTTGGAGCACGGGTGGCCGTTGCGTCTGGTCGTTCCCCATCTCTACTTCTGGAAGTCGGTGAAGTGGGTCAGGTCCTTGACCTTTTTGGCCGCCGATCAGCCTGGTTTCTGGGAGCGCAACGGATATCACATGTACGGTGATCCGTTCAAAGAGCAACGTTATTGGGGCAGCTGAGGTTCCTGAAACAGGGCCGTCCGGTAGTAGCGGAGTTCTTCAATCGACTCCTGGATGTCAACCAACGCTCGATGTCCTCCACCCTTCACCGGAGCATCGGTGAGGCGGTCGGGCATCCAACGGCGAGCCAATTCTTTGAGGGTGGATACGTCGACGATGCGGTAGTGGAGATGATCGACCAGCTTCGGCATGTGTTTGACGAGGAATGACCGATCCGTATGGATGCTGTTTCCCGCCAGAGGGGCCACCCCCGGTTCGGGGATGTGCTGCTTGACGAAGGCCAGAACTTGCCGCTCGGCATCCTCAACGGTGAGGGTCGCCGCCAGGACCCGCTCCGATAGGCCAGATTTGGCGTGCATGTGTTTGACAATCGGAACCATGCCATCGAGCTGGGACTTTGAGGCAGAGATCACCAGATCAGGCCCTTCGATGCCGTTTTCAAGATTCCCGTCCGTGATGATTACGGCGATCTCGAGGATGGCGTCGCGTTCGACGTCAAGGCCCGTCATCTCAAGATCGATCCATACGAGCGGTTGTTCCATGACCGGTACGGTAGCCGCCGACCACGTTCCCCAATCGCGACTAGTGAGCAGCCGCCATCGCTTTGAGCACAGTGTGCAGGATGCCGCCGTTGCGGTAGTAGTCGACCTCAACCGGTGTGTCGATCCGACAGATCGTGGTGAAGCTGATTACAGAACCGTCTGTCCTGGCGGCGGTTACCTCGACATCCTGGCGCGGTTCGAGACTGTCATCGATCACAATCGAGAAGGTCTCGGTACCGTCCAGGCCGAGCGTCTCGGCCTTCTGTCCAGGGCGGAACGTGAGTGGGAGCACGCCCATCCCGACCAGGTTGGAACGATGGATCCGCTCATACGATTCGGCGATGACCGCCTTGACGCCCAGCAGGAACGTGCCCTTGGCGGCCCAGTCCCGCGAGGACCCCATGCCATAGTCCTTGCCGGCCAGAACCACGAGCGGCACCGCGGCAGCCTTGTATGACAGGCTGGCGTCGTAAATGCTCTTTACGGTTCCATCGGTGAAGTCGGTGGTCCATCCGCCCTCGGTGCCCGGGGCGATTTGGTTTCGGACCCGGATGTTGGCGAAGGTGCCTCTCGTCATGACCCGATCGTTGCCCCGACGTGACCCGTAGCTGTTGAAGAGGCGCCGCTCCACACCGTGTTCGGTGAGGTACTGACCGGCCGGACCATCGGCGGCGATGGAACCAGCCGGAGAAATGTGGTCGGTGGTGACCGAGTCGCCGACCTTGACGAGCACTCGAGCCCCGGAAATCGGTTCGATGGTGCCCGGCTCGGTCGTCAATCCCTCGAAAAACGGCGGCTCCTGAATGTAGGTCGACGCATCGTTCCATGCGTAAATGGCGGTTCCGACTGTCTCGATTTCCCGCCACTCGTCCGGACCGTAAAAAACGTTGCCGTACTGTTCGATGAATTGCTCGCGGGTGACCGCAGTTCTAACGATCTCGTCGATTTCGCTCTGGGTCGGCCAGAGGTCCCGCAGGTAGACCGGTTGTCCGTTCTGATCGGTTCCGAGTGGTTCGGTGGTGAGGTCGATATCGACCGTTCCCGCCAGCGCGTACGCGACCACCAGGGGAGGGGAGGCAAGATAATTTGCTTTGACGTGCGGAGAGATTCGCCCCTCGAAGTTGCGGTTTCCCGACAGCACCGATGTGACGACTAGATCGTCTTCGTCGACCGCCGCCGCGATCGGCTCGGGAAGTGGCCCTGAGTTTCCGATGCAGGTCGTGCACCCGTAGCCGACGGTATAGAAGCCGATGGCCTCGAGGTCTTCAGAGAGGTTGGCGGTGTCGAGATACTCGGTGACAACTTTCGAGCCGGGGGCCAGCGAGGTTTTGACCCATGGTTTGCGGGTCAATCCAGCGGCCCGGGCCTTTCGAGCGACCAGTCCGGCGCCGACCATGACAGCCGGGTTGGACGTGTTCGTGCATGACGTAATGGCGGCGATAACCACGTCACCGTGGTTCAACTCGAAGTTCTCACCGTCGTAACTGACCGGCGATCCCACCGGACCTGCATCGAGTTGGGCGGCTGGCCCGCCTTCATCGGCCATCGTTTCAACGGTGCCAATAGCGCTCGGTCCGGCCTTATGGAACGTGTTGACGAGATCCTGTTCCCATTGTGACTTCATACCGGACAAGAGGATGCGGTCCTGGGGGCGTTTTGGTCCAGCGAGCGCCGGTTCGACCGTGGATAGATCGAGTTCCAGTCCCGAGGAATACACGATGGTGCGGGACTCATCGCGCCACAGGCCCTGCTCCTTGTAATACATCTCGACCGTCTCAACGAGGGCTTCGTCCCTCCCGGTGAGTCGTAGGTAGGTGAGGGTTTGTTCGTCGACGGGAAAGAAGCCGACCGTTGCGCCGTATTCGGGGGCCATATTGGCAATTGTCGCCCGATTGGCGAGCGGCATGTCGGCCAGGCCGGGCCCGTGGAACTCGACGAACTTGCCGACCACTCCGTGTTCCCTGAGCATCTGGGTCACCGCCAAGACCATGTCGGTGGCGGTGGCCCCTTCGGCCAAACGACCGGTCAGCTTAAAACCGACTACCTCCGGTATGAGCATGTAGATAGGCTGGCCGACCATGACCGCTTCGGCCTCGATGCCGCCCACGCCCCATCCGACCACGCCGATCCCGTTGATCATGGTCGTGTGCGAATCGGTTCCCACCAGGGAGTCGGGATAAAGCTCGGTTCCATTGTCCCAGACGACGTTGGCGAGGTACTCCAGGTTCACCTGGTGGACGATGCCGGTCGCCGGCGGTACGACCCGGAAATTCGAGAAGGCCGACTGACCCCATTTCAGAAACTCGTAGCGCTCCTGGTTCCGCTCAAACTCGTGCCGGGCGTTGATTTGGAGGGCCATGCCCGAGTTGAAGGCATCAACTTGCACCGAGTGGTCGATAACCAGGTCGCACTGGACCAGGGGATTGACTTTCTGGGCGGCGGCTTCGTCCCCGGTCATGCGAACCATTGCCGAGCGCATGGCGGCCAAATCGACGACGGCCGGGACGCCGGTGAAATCCTGGAGCACTACCCGTCCTGGGGTGAAGGGAATCTCGGTCTCCCCGACCTTCGTGGCGTTGTATGAGGCCAGAGCGCGCACGTCCTCGTCCTGGACGATGTGGCCGTCGTAGTTACGGAGCACCGATTCGAGCAAGACCTTGATCGAGTACGGGATCGTTTCGATGTCACCGATGTCTTTGAGGGCGTCGAGTCGATAGATGGTACGTTCGCCGAGGGGCGTAGAAATGGTCGCCTTAGCTAGGAACGGGTCGGGTTTCATGTGGGTCATGCCTCATTTCTTGTTCTGGGAGCGATTGTAGACACCGGCCCTTGGCACCCGGAATCGCTTGTATTCGAAAAAAAGTGGCTTTCTTGCGTTGACGGGCAAAGAAACGCGAATGGTGGTCCCTACCCGACCCGACTGATCGTGACCTCGACGCTCGTCACGCAGTTCTCGTCGTCGGTGGCGTGCGGCTTGACCGTCGTGGTGCAGTCCGGGTCTATCGCTTCCATGAGGCCGTCAACGAGACCCTGGTCAAGGGAACAGATCACCTGGGGATGCGATTTGGCGGCATCACCGAATGGGCAGTGACTGGTGAGCAGCCCGGAACCGTCGGGAGACGGTGAGATACCGAAACCGACGCCAGTCATGGCCATGGCCACGGCGCGAACGGCCGAACCGTATCCTGAGTCGCCGGTGTCTCCGATCTCGGATGCCAATTCGAGCCCGTATTGGCGGCCAACCGCCCTGGCTGCCGCGGAGATATCCGGGTGATCAACCTCGCCAATGAGTCTGATGAGCAACTCGTTGAGGAGATCTCGCCTGGCGGATGGGAAGTGCACGTCGATCGTCTTGCTGGTAGCCATATAGCCCTTGGCGGGTCGCCCAGCCCCACCCGGAGGGCCGACCTTCGTGGTACGCAGATAGTCGTCCTCGACCAGACGATCGAGGTGGTGGCGGGCGACATTGGCATGGATGTCGAATAGCTCCGCCACCCGGCTGACCGTCATCGGAACCGCCGACTCTCGGACGGCAATGTAGATACCCCGGCGGGTGGGGTCGCCCAACGAAGCGGTGAGATCGCCAATCGTCTCGTCGAGGGAACGCGGATAAGTGGTCATTGACCATCACTATAGTTTCCCCGGTCCCTATTGCCCTGAGGAACGATGTCTGACGCCTCCGAAATCAAGTCCATTATCGGCGCTATCGACGATCCGGTCGTGCATCGACCGATCGGCGACATTGGCGTATTGACCAGGGTGGAGGTCGGTCGTCGTGGACTCGTGACGATTGAGTTGGCCATTCCGATCCCGGGATTGGTCGACTACGGGGACCTGAAAGCCACGGTTTTGGACACTGCGGCCGGTATCGATGACGTCAAGAAGGTCGAGATCGTCACCAACGACATGCGCGACGAGGATCGGGAAGCGATGATGGCCAGGGTTCTCCCGGCCGGGAAAGCCGTGGTGGGTGGCCCGGCCAGTCCCACCCGTGTAATCGGAATCGCTTCGGGCAAGGGAGGGGTTGGAAAATCATCCGTGACCACCAACCTGGCAGTAGCCCTGGCCAAGCTCGGACATACCGTTGGGGTCATAGACGCCGACGTCTGGGGATTCTCGATTCCTCGCATGCTTGGCGCCGGACCGGCGCCTGTGGTCATCCACGAGTCGATCATTCCGCCGTCGGCGTACGGTGTGAAAGCCATGTCGATGGACTACTTCGTCGGTGATGATCGGGCCGTTATCTGGCGTGGTCCGATGCTCCATAAGGCGATTGAACAGTTCCTGACCGACGTCCTGTGGGACGATCCTGACTTCCTGCTCGTCGACATGCCGCCAGGGACCGGGGACATAGCCATATCCCTCTCGCAGTTCTTGCCGAGAGCACAATTACTGCTTGTGACGACCCCCCAGCCAACCGCCCAGCGAGTGGCGCGCCGGTCGGCCTTGATGGCCGCCGAGGTGAACCAAGAGGTCGTTGCCGTCATCGAGAATATGTCCTATTTTGAAGGTGACGACGGTAAACGATATGAGATCTTTGGATCTGGCGGTGGAGCAGCACTCGCCGAGGATCTTGGGGTCCCGCTTATCGGTCAGATTCCGCTCCTCTCGGCCATGCGAGAAGGAGCCGACAATGCCCAACCGGTGTCGGTGGCTGCCCCTGACAGTGAGGCAGCTCGCGGTTTTATGGCGGCCGCCGAGGCTCTCCTCAAGATCAAGCCCCGGGTCCGGACGCATCCCGAACTGGTCATCCGGTAGCCAGGGTGGTCAAGATCCACGGCGGTCAGGTTATTGCCCGGGCGCTCCGTGCAGAAGGAGTTGATACCGTCTTCGCCCTGACGGGCGGGCACATTATTTCCATCCTTGACGGCTGTATGCAGGAGGGCATCCGGGTCATCGACGTCCGCCACGAACAGGCGGCCGCCCACTGTGCGGAGGCCTACAGTCGTTTGACCGGCCAACTCGGCGTGGCCCTGGTCACTGCCGGTCCGGGGGTAACCGACGCGGTCACCGGGGTGGCGAACGCCTTCTACTCGAACACCCCGATGCTCCTGCTCGGCGGCCGGCATCTGAAACGTCAAGAACTTATGGGCGGGCTTCAGGAGATGGATCATCCTCGGATGTTCCATTCAATCACGGCCTGGGCGGGAACTGCCTGGGAGACCAACCGGCTGGCGGATCACATAGCTCACGCCGCCAGGGCAGCTTTCGCCGGGCGCGGCGGTCCGGTATTCCTTGATATTCCGATGGACGTTGGCCTCGACATGGTCGACGAGGCCGAGGTCAACTGGCCCACCGACTATCGAGCCAACCAGCCCCGCCTGGCCGGACCTGACACCCTGGATGAGATTGTCAACCATCTCGCCGCAGCCTCACGGCCGGTGCTGTTTGCCGGGGGTGGATTCCACCCGTCGGGTGCCGAGGCCCTTCGGGTCGTTGCCGAGGCACTCCAGGCTCCGGTATATCTGAACAGTCGGGCTCGCGGCTCCCTGCCGTATGGTCACCCACTGCTTGGCAACCATGCCCGTACGCAGGCCTTCGCCGCCGCCGACCTCGTGCTCGGTCTGGGAGTTGATTGGGACTTCCGAACCGGATATGGCCGCAAAGTACATCCCGAGGCGACTGTGATCCAGGTCGACGCGGACGCCGGCAAGATCGGCTGGAACCGCCCGGCGCACATCGGACTCGAGGCCGACCCGGCCGCGGTCATCCATCAGCTTGCCGAATTGACCGACCGGCTGTCCGGCGAGGCGGCCTGGGCCGAGGAGATGCGCTCCATCGAACTCGGTAAACAAGCCGACTTCGATCTGCAGGCCGACGATGACGCATCGCCGGTGATGCCGCAGCGCTTCGGTCGTGATGTGGCGAGCTTTTTCGGGTCAGAGGCGATCGTCTCGGTTGACGGGGGAGACATCGTGTCCACGACGGCTCGGTGGCTCCAGGTCTCTCATCCGGGCCATGTCCTGGACCCGGGGCCGTTCGGGACTCTCGGCACCGGTGCCCCGTATGCAATTGCCGCCAAGGTCGCCTTTCCCGATCGCAGGGTCGGAATCGTCTTTGGTGATGGCGGATTCGGCTTCAACGGTATGGAATATGACACGATGGTGCGCCATGGCCTTCCCGTCGTCGGGGTGTTCGGAAACGATGGCGTCTGGTCCAACATCAAGACATTCCACCGGGCGTTCTACCCCGACCGACTCGTGGGCACGGACCTGGGGGTTCGTCGTTACGACAAGATGGTTGAGGGCCTCGGCGGTTATGGGGAGTTCGTTACCGATCCCAGCGAAATCCGACCGGCTCTCGAGCGCGCCGAAGCTTCGGGTCTACCGGCCCTCGTCAACGTCCATCTCGCAGAGACGGTGCGTGTGTCGAGTAATTACAGCCAGTAACGAGTCCGGTTGCCCGCCCGGGCAAGCCCTACTTCAGGAACTGTTCGATCTTGGTTGTTGCGGCTTCAGTAACCTTCTGTTGAAGTTCTGCCAGAGCCCGGGCGATTGCCAGTTCTTCGCCAACGACCGGCATCGGCGGGTCGATTGGATTGCGGCTGGCCGAACCGAGGCCTTCAAAATGATCGCCGCGCAGATCCAGGGTCGCGAAGGCCAAGGTGTTCTT
>JAENVV010000098.1 GCA_016650365.1 Acidimicrobiia bacterium | reverse complement strand
GTGTACTCCGACCACGAAGGCGGCAGGAGCGGTGGGAGCGGTGATATGTGAGAGTCCCGGGGTATAGGTGTCGTCGAAGTCAAGGACATGGCCGGCCACCCCCAGCCGGGCCGTGCGCTGCACCAGTCCGCCATCATCGATTGCGCAAGCTCGAGCGGCCGGTTCGGACCGTCCGGCGAACGCACATGCCATCCAGTCAAGAAGCGCCTGGCGATATCCGGGATGATCAGTCATGTGCTGTGCCCGCCCTTTCAAGAAGGCCTTTGCCGATGACCCGCAAGGCCAGAACCTCTTCAGTACCCTCGAAGATCGACAAGACCCGGGCATCCACGAACAGCCTGCTAATCGGGTACTCCTCCGCATATCCGTAGCCGCCGTGGAGTTGCATGGCATCTCTGGTGATTTCCTCGGCCGCCCGCGAGGCGAGTGCCTTGGCCATCGCCGCTTCGATCTGGCCACCGCCTCCCGTCAGCAGTCTGGCCGCGTGATACGTGAACTGGCGGTTGGCCTGGATACGCGCCGCTGTCCTGGCCAGGTTGGCCCTGGTCAGCTCGAACTCCAGGAGCGGGCGACCAAATACATTCCTCGTCTGGCTGTAGGCAAGGGCCGTGTCGAATCCGGCCTGCATGACACCGAGCGCCCTGGCGGCCGTTTGGAGGCGGCCTGAGGCGAAAGCTCCCATCTGGAGGTAGAAGCCCCTTCCGAGACCGTCTTCTCCACCAATGAGTGCTTCAAACGGCACGATGAAGTCGTCGAAGGTCAGCTCGAAACTGTGTAAGCCGCGATAGCCGATGGTGTCGATTGCTCGACCCCGCAGAGTGCCGCCGCTTGCCTGTTCGATGGTGAACTCATGCCCGGGAAACGGGGGCTTCTCGAGGACAAACAGCGATAGACCCTTTGCGCCGGCAGATAAATCGGGATTGGTCCTGGCCAGAATCATCAACAGTTCCGCCCGTCCGGCGAAGGTCGCCCACATCTTTGCCCCATCGAGGATGAAGTGATCGCCGTGCCGCCGGGCCGACATTCGCAGGGAGGCGACGTCGGAGCCGACATCGGGCTCAGTGACCGACACTGCGACCATCTGCTCGCCTGCGGCGATACGCGGCAGCCAATTGTGTTGTTGCGCTTCGGTTCCGCCATCGAGAAGGGCCGTGACCAGGATCTCAGGCCTTGTCAGTAGCGATCCGGCCATCAGCGATCCTCGCGAGAGTTCTTCAGTGGCGACCGCCATGGCGAGGAGTCCGGGTCCGGCCGGATCCTGAAATCCGCCGCGATCCGCCGGAATCGACATGCCAAACGCACCCATCGCTGCCATGCCTTCGATCAGTTTCTCCGGAACGTCCAGATTGTGGCGATGGATTTCTTCGGCTCCGGGCGCTACCTGTTCTCTGGCGAATCTGGCAAAAGTGTCGGCGACCAAAGCGACTTCATCGCTCAGGTGTCTGGGGCCTGTATCGGTCGACTCGAACGATACGACGAGCGCCTCGACTGCGTCGGGATCGGATCCGGTCGCCAGTACCCGCTCACACGGGCCGCCGCCGAGGTCATGCTCGATGCCCAGGGTCGTTCGCCGCCCATCTATCCGTGCCCTTGCCGATCGAATCAGATCGGCGACTGCGATTCGTCCGACCCACGATTCGGTCTCTCCATGGTCCGAATATTCGACCATCACCTTCGCCATGGCGGTCTCCGCAGCGAGGAAGGCAAAGTGGTAGACGGCTTCCTGATGATGATCGAGCAGTTCGGTCGAGATCTGACCCTCTCGACGGGAAATAGCGGCAAGGTGGGTGGTGGCCGAGTCGACCACGGACTGCATTCGGTCGACGGCCCGGCGGGCGTCTTCCTGCCAGCTCATTCGATTGGGTCCATACGGGCCTCGTCCGTCACTCGACGAGCCAACCGTACACGCAGCGACTTTGGTGAGCACGTCGGGCGCCTATGACCCGGGGCGAACAAAGAGCTTCGAGTTGCACGATGGCGGGTTCCTCTTTCCATGTCGATGTTCTTTCTTTTTAGCACCTCCGGCTCAGGCCGGTCGAGCTGTCCTCGGTACAATCCCCCGCAGCCAGGGAAAGGAGAGTCAGTGGATTCAGGTCTGTTGAGCGGACTGCGAGTCGTCGAAGGGGCAGTCTTTGTGGCCGGGCCGCTGGGCGGAATGACCCTTGCCCAGTTGGGGGCCGACGTGATCCGGTTCGACCCGATCGGGGGAGGACTCGATTACCTGCGCTGGCCCGTTACTGAGACTGGCGAGAGCCTTTACTGGGCGGGGCTGAATAAGGGCAAGCGCTCGATTGCGCTGGATCTTCGATCAGACGAAGGTCGGGAATTGGCGATGTCCCTCATCACCGCTCCAGGCCCGGACGCCGGAATCTTCTTGACCAATTACCCGGAAGGTGGATGGATTGATTACGACCGTCTCGTGGTACGACGTCCGGATCTCATCATGTGCCACATCCTCGGCAACTCCGACGGGTCCACAGCAGTGGACTACACGGTCAACGCTGCAGTCGGATACCCGGTAATCACCGGGCCGGAGGAGTCCGATGGTGTCGTGAACTCCGTCCTTCCTGCCTGGGATCTCATCACAGGCATGACGGCGGCCACCGGGATTCTGGCGGCGGACAGACACCGCCATCGGACCGGAGAAGGCCGTCTGCTCAAGCTTCCATTGTTCGATGTTGCTCTTGCGACTCTTGGTCACCTCGGTCATATCGGTGAGGTGCAGGTCAACGACGACGATCGGGCCAGACATGGGAACTATCTCTTTGGCGCCTTCGGCCGAGATTTCGTGACTGCAGACGGCCGCCGGGTGATGGTGGTGGCGATAACCACCAGACAGTTCCGCGGCATAATCGAAGCAACCGGGCTCGAAACTGAGTTGGCGGCAATCGAGAAGGATCTGGGTTTTGCGCTCCGGAGCGATGGAGATCTCTTCACTGCACGAAAGGCGATCGCCGGAATCCTCGAAGCTTGGATCGCCACACACAGTCTGGCCAGCATCGCGGCAGTGTTCGACGCGAACCGGGTCTTGTGGGGCCCGTATCAGACCATGCGAGAACTGCTGGAGGAAGATCCGCGGGCTAGCGCTGCCAACCCGATGCTTGAGGAGATTGATCAGCCGGGCATCGGACGGTATTTGATGCCCGGGTCTCCACTCGATATCGGGCCGGACAGGCTTCCTCCACGAGCGGCGCCCCTGCTCGGTCAGCACACCGACGAGATATTAAGTGAGGTGCTCGACTTGACCGGAGCTGAGATCGGACGGCTCCATGACCTGAAGGTGGTAGCGAGTGCCTAGCCAACTCGATGATTGGATCGGCCGCACCGGGTTACTGCAATGACCCCAACAGTAGGGGAGTGCGCGCCTGGAAAGAGCGCAGGGCTCATCGGTCCAACGCACCATCGCGGCTTTTGACGCCGGGTCCGTCAGGTCCGCGCGCCGTGCCGAACCGCGGGGTGACGACATCCATCTCTGCACGGCTCGCTCGTACCCATGAACTCACGGAAGCGCCTGTCGATGCTCTCCTCGAGACCAGGAGCGGCGAAAGACTGGCATACCCCTGGATCCACTTTACATAACGTGGATTATGGGCGTTTGCTCACATCACAGGTCCACAGTTAGGCACCCGTGGCTCGGATCTCGAGGTCACAGGCCACCGCCGCCTCAACGGACCTCCTGAGGGAGCGAACGGTCTTGAGCATCTGAGGCGCCGTTGCATCCACCGAATCCGTCAGGACATCTTCGTAGGCTGCTTCGAGCAGGTACAACTGATCCCGATGTGCTTCAAGTGACGACCTGCTGATCAGCACATCGTCGGATTCCAGGCCGCGGGTGGTTGCGAGCCGGCGCGATTCGTATGCTCGCTGCCGATGGGATGACCGACAATATCGCTTGGGTCGTCCCTGGCCTACATTCTTGCCCATTACCCCACCACACCAGGCACACCTGTTCACAAGTAGTTTCGTCACAGTGACGATATTACTCACAAGTAGGGTCCGAAGCGCGGCTAGGTATTGCTAATGAGAAGTCGTTGCTCAATCACGTGACTGCCGAGCGTGATCAGCTTGTAGGCAAGCTGTGCGAATCCGACATCGGTCTCGTCCGCCGGAACGACGGCAACGTCGGAAGTCGCCAAGCCCACTAGATGACCATCCCGAAGGGTGAGGAGGCCCGGCCGCTTCGAGTCGCCGACGAAGACCCAATCGGGTTCGGCCCGGACCACCGACTACCAATGGTCTCCCTAGGGAACACCATAAAGGTATCCTTGTGGAACACCATGACGTTTGACATTGAGACCTCCCCCTTTGTATTCGACGGACCGGCTCCGCCCGATGACGTCGTGGGCCGGGAAGTCGAGATCGCTGCGCTGACCGATCGGGCCATGCACGGCCGATTTGTACTTCTCTACGCGCCGCGCAGGTACGGCAAGACGAGCCTCATCCACCGGATTCGCCGGGATGCCCACGACAGCAACGACCTGGCTGTCGTATTGGTCGATTTTCTCGGTGTGCAGACCATCGACGATCTCTCACATCGAATCGGACAGGCCCTGCAATCGGTGCCGGCAGGTCCATTCGCTTCCGCTCTGCGCAAGCTCGCCAGTCGCAGCCCGGAAATTTCTGCGCAACTGGGATACGGACCGGCATCACTGCAGCTGAAGCGGGGCGAACTAGAGGCCCCCCACCTGCTGGAGGAGCTTCTTCGACTCCCATACAAAGTCGCCGATGACCTCGATTGTCGGGCGCTGGTCGTTATGGATGAATTCCAAGCGGTAGCAGACGTTGCCAAAGCCGAAGCGATCATCCGATCCACCATCCAACACCAACGCGACCGGCTGTCATATCTGTTCGCAGGGTCTGAACAGTCAATTCTCAACACGATCTTCGCTGATCGGGTTGCCCCGCTGTACGGCCAGGCCGAACAGTTCCGTCTTGGTCGGCTCCCCGACGCTGCGCTGGCTGAATTCATCGAAGAGAAGTTCACCGTGACCGGTCGCGATATCGGCACCGCGCTCCCCCACCTGTTGGCAGCTTCGCGTGGACACCCCCAACGTGCCGCGTTTCTCGCTCATCAGGTTTGGCAGTCAACCGGACAGAGCGGAATCGCCGACGAGCACACGTGGGCGGACGCCTACGCCGAGGTCATGGCACGCAGCCACCATGAATTCGTTGCTATCGAGAGCGGGCTCGAAACCGGCCAACGGAAAACGGCGAGACTGCTCGCATGGAACGAGCCACCATACGGCGCGGCCGCCCGCCGCTTGGGTCTCCCGAAAGGGACCGCCGCCAAAGCGCTGATCGCGCTGGAGCGGCGCAGCCTGGCTTGGCGTCCTTTCGGTGAGGATCTCGAACTGGTCGACCCCCTATTTGCGGCCTGGATTCGTGAACGCGACCCGACGCCCTAGCCACTCAGCGTTGGGTCGGAGACTTCAGCCCATCGCTCGATGCAAAAACGCGGCCATCTGACCGCGGGTGATCGGCGCGGACGGACAGTAGAGGTCGGCCGCGCAGCCCTTGGTAATGTCACTGGCGCTCAGCCAACTGATGTCTGCCTCGAAAACAGACCCATCGTCATCCCTGAAAGCCATGGGCGCACCAATTGCGACGGAACCTTCGAAGGCTCTCCGCAAGAACGCCGCCATCTGTCCTCTCGTCACAACCTTGGTTGGACAATATTCGGAAGCTCGACAACCGAATGTGATTCCGGCAGCGGCCAACGCTTGGATGTCCGCCTCAAAGACGGACCCATCATCATCAGTGAATCTGTCCACATTTGACGGAGGCAAAGCGAGGGCACGAACAAGGAAAGCCGCCATTTGACCGCGTGTGACTGGGGCACTCGGACAGAACAGGTTGATCGAGCAGCCGTTGGTGATTCCGTTGGCAGCCAGCCAGCCAATATCGGCCGCGAAGATCGAATCCACCGTATCAAGGAAGCCCCCCGAGAGCTGAAAGGCCTGCTCACGAGCCGCGACCCACGCGTCGAGCCTCCCGTCGAAGAGCCAGGAAGCGGCCGATGGCGCAGACCATCCGCCCAGTTCGGCTACCACGACTGGATCGACCGTACCGTTCTTGATGATCCGATAGTCGTTGGCTTTCCCGCCTTCGAACTTATCCCGGTTGAAATAGATCGCACCGATCACCTGTTCATCGGCGGCCAAACTTCTGAACATGTCCCGAAGCCACTGGTCGCGATCGCCATCCTCGACGACTGACCCCGTTTGGCTAACCAGAATTGGCTTAGTCGTGGACAGTTCACTCTGAATCTGGTCGACGTACCCACCGATGATGGTGTAGAAGTCCTTCCACGGGTTGTTGCGATTCAGCTTGGATAGGCCGATGACGTCGACAACCGGATCCCCCGGGTAATAATCTGCGTAGGTGAAACCGTTCGAAATTCCACCGTTGACCGACCAGGCAAATCGGACCTTGTCTCCGCCGAGTCCGGCATCTACGAACGCTTGCCGAACCTTCCTATATGACTTGATGGCGCCAGTTGGGTCTCCGCCCCATGGGTGCTCAGGCAGATTTGGCTCGGCAAACGGCGCGATAACAATCCGATGATCGGTGTCGGCATTCAGCCAGGTTGCCAGCATGGACACCATCGCTGCCAGGTCTCCATCCAGCTTGCCCGCCACAAAGTCTTGGTACGCGGCCGTGTCACCGCCCGCAGTGTTCACCTCAACGTACGGGGTCACGCCCATCGCACTCAACTCGTCGAGAACCGCAGGTGCCCAAGCGACGGGCCATCCAGCCTCGATGTTCCAAAACAGTTGGTAGAGCGAGGGATACTGACCCGTCTTGCTCTGGAACAAGGGTAGGTCAGTTCGGAAGTCCTGGGTAGCTATCCCAAACAGGTCGGGAGCGGGTGGAGGAGCTGACTGGACCATTCCCATTGCCTGACCCGGGATTAGGGCGGCGAGCAAGGACCACAATAGGACGAGACAGACAGTTGACTTCAGGCGCATTAGGTCTCTATCGGCTTAACCGGCTTCCGGGTTGAACCATAACCTGGGTCTCGCACTTATCATGTATGCAGGCGCACAGTGCAGCCAAGGGTCGGGCCAAGTCGAGTACGAGCGGCTAATGGCGGGAGTGCTAGAGGCGCCACACCTGTTGGAGGAGCTGCTTCGACTCCCATACAAACTCACCGAGGAAGCACGGCGTGTTTCCGCAATCGTTCACCAGCTCCCCTTCCCAGTTCATAGTTCGGGTGTTCCGACCGCAAGCGAGCAGACCCGACCTGGCATCGGGACCTTTTGCCCGAGATCGTTGGGATGAAGGCAGGGAACGTAACGGCAACCGACCTCGCCGGACCCTCAAAGCGCCTGGTCCACTGCCCCGGAGGTTGGTGTATGGCGGGTTGGAACCACGATGACGCCGCCATCAGGATCCTGGATGACTCGCACATTGGCGCCGTAGTGGCGGGCGATCGTCTCACTCGTGAGCACCTCTCCTGGGGTACCCTCGGCCAGGATGGCTCCCCCATTCAGCAGTAACAGACGGTCGGCGAACTGCCCGGCCAGAGTCAAATCATGCATGGTCGACACGACGGTCAAGTTCCGTTCCGAGCGAAGGTCGTCGATGATCTGCATGGTCTCCTGCTGCTTGCCAAGATCAAGCGCGGAAGTCGGCTCATCGAGCAACAGGATCTGTGGCTCCTGGGCGATCGCTCTGGCCAGAACCACTCGCTGCGCTTCGCCGCCAGACAAGGTGGCAACACCTCGTTTGGCCAGGTGACTGACGGCGAGAAGATCGAGGGTATTGCGCACCGTCGCCAGATCATGTTTCGACTCGCTACCGAGGATCGACAGGTACGGGGTCCGACCAAGAAGAACGTAATCGATCACCGTCATACCAGCGGGCAACGCCGGCGCTTGTGGCACATAGGCAATCTGCTGAGCACGGTTGCGGGCCGACAGGTCTTTGATCGAACGACCGTCGATGGTGACAAGACCAGGCATGTCCGCCAGACCAGCCACCGAACGCAGCAGCGTGGATTTGCCGGCGCCGTTCGGTCCGATGATAACTACCCATTCACCCGCCATGACCGTCAGTGATATCCCCTCAAACACCGCCAAGCCGTCATAGCTGGCAGACAGATCCTGGACTCGAATCATCGGGCCACCCCCGGCCGGGTCCTCAGAATGAGGGCGAAAAATGGCGCACCCAGGAACGCCGTTATGACCCCGATGGGTAGCTCGGCGGGAGGAATGGCAATTCTGGCAAACAGGTCGGCGGCTACCAGGAAGGCCCCGCCACCGAAGAATGACAGCGGGATGAGCAGGCGATAGCTCGCACCAAACAGCAAACGCAGGAGATGTGGAATCACGATCCCGACAAATCCGATTAGACCACTCACTGCGACCACCGCTGCCGTCCCGAGAGTCGCAGCCGCCACGACGATCAAGCGAATCCGGGTGACTGGCAACCCGAGGGCGGTCGCCTCCTCGTCCCCCAATGCCAACACGTCGAGCATCCTGCGCAGAGCAAACAAGATGGTTGACGCCACGAAAACGTATGGAAGGACAGAACGGACTTCTGACCAGCCCGCCGTCGAAAGGCGCCCCAGAATCCACGAGTACACCTCACGAAGTGTTTCAGAGTTGCGCTGTTGTACGTAGGTCTGAGCGGCGGTCAGAAACGCCGCCACTGCGACCCCTGACAGAATGAGTGAAGTGACCGTATTGCCACGTGATCCGGCCGCCCCAACTGCATACGTGATGCTGGCTGCCACGACCGCTCCCAGAAATGCCGCTACCGGGAGAAGTGCCGAGCCTCCTCCACCGATTGCGATGGCGAGAGTGGCACCCAGTCCGGCGCCGGCTGCTACGCCTAGTAGGTACGGATCGGCCAACGGGTTGCGAAATACCCCTTGATAGGCGGCCCCGGCGGTGGCAAGCATTCCGCCGACCAGGACACCGAGTAGAACGCGCGGAAGTCGGATGTCCCAGATGATCGCCTGGTGGGCCTGGGATACCGTCCCGGCAGCTCCCGCACCTGGAATGTGGCTGGTTATCGTTGCCCAAATATCACCAATCCCTATCGAAACGGGCCCGATTGACAAGCCGCCGAGGACCGTTCCGACCAGAACCAAGGCGGCGATGACCCACCATCGAAGCAACACTCGAGAATGTTCGACATCGATCATCAGTCGCTGCTCACCGCCAGCGTTAGGGCATCTGCGGCCGCCCGAAGTAATTCGACGACTCGCGGTCCCCAACGGGAAGCGACGTCGTCGTTCAACTCCACGATCCAGCCGTTCTGAACCGCCGACATGGTTTCCCAACCTGCCCTACCAGCCACCGATTCGGCGGTGACCCCACAACAGATGGTATCGGCCAGGAAGATGAGGTCGGGGTCGGCATCCACGAGGTACTCAGCCGACAATTGCGGGTATCCGTAGGCGGATCCGTCCGCGTCGGCGGGATCCGCTACGTTCCGGAGGCCGAGTAAGGCATACATTTGACCGATAAAGGTCTGCGAAGTGACGCTGTAAAGGGTGTCGTCCAGTTCGTGGTAATACGTCGGCGCCACATCGTAGGTCGGGACTCCGGCGAGGATCCCGGCGATGTCCGCCTGCATCTGTTCGATAAGTGCGGCCGCCCCCGGGGTGTTTCCGGTCGCAGCGCCAACTTGCTCGATCTGGGAGTAAACGTCGTCAAGGTTTGCAGGAGCGAAATGGGTGATCACCGGGATGCCGGCGGCGTTCAGACCGGCAACGAAATCACCGGTGTCACCACTGATCACAACCAGATCAGGATTCATCCCGATGATCGCCTCAATATTCGGGGTCCACGCCGAGAGGTCCGGATCGAGCGGGGCGGATTCGGGAAAGTTGCTCAGTGAATCGACCGCCAGAACCTGGTCCCCTGCCCCGACCGCGAAGAGGATCTCAGTCGACGCCGGTGACAACGACACTATGGCCATGGGTTTGGTTCCGATCGTGACCTCTCCCAGGCTGTCAATGAAACTGACCGGAAAATCGGAATCTTCGG
>JAENVV010000097.1 GCA_016650365.1 Acidimicrobiia bacterium | reverse complement strand
TCCGATCGTGCCGTTGATCGACACGGCCATGACGAAGTCGTCGCCAACGGTGCCAAGCAGGCGGCCTGTCACCCTGGCCGGCACCACATCGCTTGACGTGTCGACGGTCAGATACCACGCCGGCCGGGTGATGAGGATGCGCAGGTTTTCTGAAACCGGAGTGGCCGGATCCGGGACTTGACCCCGCAGGTCGGGCGCTCCTGGCGGGATCAATGACCAGGGATCACCGGCTGGCATCCACGACTCGATCTGTGCGGCGACGGCCAGTTTCTCGGTGCCGCTTGTGCCGAATGTGACCTTGGAGTTGGGTCCGACCGTGACGGTTTCCGAGCGTGCCGGTTCGGGTCCGAATAGGGAGGAACCATCGGGAGTCCAGCTGAGGTTGGCTCC
The DNA here is from genome assembly GCA_016650365.1 of Acidimicrobiia bacterium. Lineage (NCBI taxonomy): Bacteria > Bacillati > Actinomycetota > Acidimicrobiia > Acidimicrobiia bacterium. The sequence continues at coordinate 5,078 of JAENVV010000097.1, read as the reverse complement.
GACGACGTCGGCGATGGTGGGAACGACGTCGATCGTTTCTGCCCGTCGGTCGTCGATCACGCCGCCGGGGTGCCCTGGTGCCTTGATGAACAGAGGGATCGCCGCGATCGAGCCAACCGTGTCATCTTCGATCTGCCGGTGGTGAGGCACCCCTGGCCGGACGGTGACGCCGTGATCGGCCACGACGACCACCAGAGCGTTCTCGTAAATCCCGGCCGCCTTGATGGCTTCGATGATTTCGCCAAATGCCGTGTCGGCATACTGGACTTGCAGCAAGTGTCTCTGCATCCCCTGGCTAACCAGCCATTCATCGTCCCCCCACCCCGGCGAGACGGACCCGGGGTTTCGCTCCTCGTCGAGCAGGTATCGCTGGCCGGTGGGGAGGAATTGCCAGGGGTGATGCGGCACCACTGCGTGAACGAAGTAGAGCGGTGGCTTGAGACCGATCGGTCCGAAGTCATCGATCAGAGTCTGGATTGGCTTGCGCGGATCGGCGTCCAACTGCTCTCGAAAAACCGAGACGACATCGAAGTCGGTCACGGCTGACTCGAAATCGCCCCAACTGGCTGCAATTGTCGGCAAGTCGGCGGTTAGACCCTCGGGCAGGAGCACGTGGCCGGCGACCACGGCGACGTCCCGAGCGATCGGTGTCGATGTTGAGGCGACGGACGAGCACAGGGCAATCGGGCATAGCTGAGTGATGGTCTCGTTGACATGCATCTCATAGGTGCCCTGGAGAGCCGTGAACAGATTGAACGGATACTGTCCAGCGAATGGGGTCAGGCTCTGACTTGGAATGTTCCCTGTCAGAATCGCCGGGACCGAGTGTTCGCTCTGTTGTTCGACCGTCACCGCGTTCCGGAACCATGTGGCGTCGGAGGCGAACGCCGTAAAGTTCGGGTACTGCTCTGTTCGAAGGTTGCCGTTTTCGTCGATAAGTGAAGCCACCGGGAATTCGTCGAAAACGATCAACACCACCGGGATCGGACCTGCCACGTCGGCCGCCGCCCCGATGCCGCGGCCGTCGTCGGTCAAGACAGCTCCCGTTGGAGTGGCGAAATAGAAGAGAAGGAACATGAGGACCGGAGCTGCCAGCAAGTATGTGGCAAGCAGGCGGGTGCGGCTCGACCGGTGAAATGCCACAACCAACATGCCCCCAGCCACTACCGCCAAAGCGGTTGCGACCGGCCACGGTATCGGGAGCCGGCGGAAGTACAGCAGACCCAGTGAGGTCCCGGAAAAGGCGATGAGAAGATCGGCAAGGCGGGCGCCGACCCGGCCGGGAAGACTGCCCAACAGGCCCCCGACCAACGGTATACCGAACAACAAGATGAGTCCGATCGCCAGGATCTCGGGTTTCGGCGCGCGACGGGCAATGAAAAATTCGGCGTTGCTTGCCAGCAAGTCCATGACCGGCCAGGTCATTCCCAGCACGATCAACACCGAAATCGCTGCGAACCGTTCAAAACGGGACGGGAAGGCACGCTCCGCCAGGTCGGTCATCGGCTTAGGTGGTTGGAATGAGATGGAAGAGGCGCCGTCCTTCAAGAGGCATTTCTTCTTTGATCTCGAACCGACCGTCCAGGTATCTGCGGAGCGACTCTTCGTCGTAGTCGGTGTGCACTTCCGAACGTCGCTTATTGGCAGTGAGCCGTTGCGACATCGGGTCTTCGATCGGAACCCATTCGAAAACCACCTCCGATCCAAGCGAAGTAACCCAGTCAATCACAGCCGCTAGCGGGAGGTTTGCCCCGATGACCAGGTGATGGACGACGGCCAGCATGAGCACCAGATCGGGCTGTCCCCGGTCCTCCAGGCGGCGCCGCTCGACCCCGCGCCAGCCGAGACCTGGTGAAGGGTCGGCCAGATCCATCACGAGGGGTAGAACGTTATGCGGGCCGCTGGCGGATAAGGATTTGAATACCCGGTCGATGACGGCCTCATCGCCGTCGACTGCCACCACGGTATCGGCTAATCCGGCCACCGCTTTGGAGAAGTGAGCATCGTTGGCGCCTAGATCCCACACCAGAGTGCGATGTTTGAGTCCAGCGATTCTCTTGACAAATGTTTCTTTCGGTCCTCGCTGGGTCGCAACGTGGTCGCATGTTGCGTACTCCGACCAGGTTGATTCGCCCGAATCCCAGGTGGTTTTCTCGACGACCTTCTGTAGGCGGTTGACGTTGGTGAGGATGAGTTCGGCACTGAACCCTGCCGAAGACATCTCGGAGCGAACATTGCGCGAACTGTCCGACATTGACTTTTCAGCCCGGCTTTGCAGCATGACGTCCATCGCCACACCGGGGCGGGTGGCCCGGCGGCCTTTGAGGAGTGAGCGGGCGGTCTCTGCAGGAATGCCGTCCAGCGAGCCACGCAGCATCGGCTGAAACGGGACATCGGCATGAGCGCGCACCATAAGGGGATAAAGAAATTGTCGACAGAACTGTCGGTACCCGATCCACGGTTCACCAGGGCGATAGGTGGTGAACGAACCGACGTCGACGAACACGGGGCGGTCGCCGACAAACTGGATGTTGTAGGGGGTGGCATCCTTGAGGGTCAGACCCTCGGTGAGAGCGTCTTCGAGGAGGTCTAGCTGGAGGGTCGCCGCGGCTTTGAGCATGGAGAACGACCACTCGTATGGATAGCTCCAAAAGGCGATGCGATCGTGGGAGAGGACCGCCGGGTCCGTCGGAGACTCGCGGGTTCCGATCAATTGCCCGGATGCGGTCCATCTCTCAAGGAGACCAGAGTCTTGAAGTGCCGCCCAATCAGCCTTGCCCTCGTCAGAAAGTGCCCGGAAGACGTCGTTTCCACGATGAAATACCCGACTGGCGGGGTCCCGGAACGAGCCGGGATCGAAAACGGCGTCGCCAGACGCCGGTGAAGAATCGATGTCTACGACTCGATTTCTTGCTCCGCCAACTCCGATGCTGATTCTTCGGTGGTGGCGGCCCCGGGGGGCGTTTTCCGGTCGGCAAAACGACGACGCGTTGACCGGAACAGAACCGCGAGTCCGGCAGCACCGCCGAGAACGGTTTGGATGATCAGACTGCCTGTACCCGGGTCGAGATATCCAAGGATCATGTTGTTGTCTCCGAATCAAATGTTCGCTAAAGAAGCATTGTACGGGAGTCTATGCCCTTGTATATCCAATGCTGTCAGCTTCGGGGTGAGGACCAGTTGGCGGGACGGCGTCAAACCGGCACGGCCATCTCCGAAAGGTCGGCCGGGATCATGTCAACCAGGGCAGCCTGGGCAGCGGCCAGGCGGGCAATTGGCACTCGAGGCGGTGAACAACTCACGTAGTCGAGACCGATGGTCCGGCAGAACGCTATCGATGCCGGATCGCCGCCGTGCTCGCCACATATCCCCGCTTCGAGGCCGGGCCGGGCCGCTCGTCCTTCCTCGACCGAGATCCGCATGAGTCGACCGACGCCCGCCTCATCAATGCTGGCAAAGGGATTACGGTCGAGAATACCTTCTTCGAGATACTTCACGAGGAACGCCTTCTCGGCATCATCGCGCGAAATTCCGTAGGTCATCTGAGTCAGGTCATTGGTTCCGAACGATACGAACTCGGCACATTGAGCGATCTGGCCGGTGGTCAGTGCCGCCCGGGGGATCTCGATCATCGTGCCGAACTCATAGTTGATATCGATACCGGCCTCTGTCATGACCGCGGCCGCCTCTTCCTCCAGCGACTCTCGTTGCCGGGCCAGTTCGTTCACGTGAGCCACCAGGGGGATCATGATCTTCGGGTGCACGACCACACCGGTATTTTGAACCTCGATGGCCGCTTCGAAGATGGCTCGCACCTGCATTCGGGTAAGTGCCGGCATCATGAGACCGAGCCGCACCCCACGCAACCCGAGCATCGGGTTGGCTTCTCGCAGGGCTTCGACCTCATGCAACAGGTGTTCGGCCGCCTCGACCCGGGTGAGCAGTTGATCTACTTCGGGCAGGCTGCGGGCCGAGAGCAACTGGATTTTCAGGTCGGCGAGGTCGGCGGTGATGTCGTCATGGCTCGGCAGAAATTCATGCAACGGCGGGTCGATGAGCCGGATCGTTACCGGAAGACCATCCATGGCGCGGAACAAGCCAACGAAGTCGCGCCGCTGGAATGGGAGTAGTTGAGCGAGTGCTTCGGTTCGCTCGGTCGGGCTTGTCGCCATGATCATGCGTTGCACGATCGGCAGCCGATCGACGTCGAAGAACATGTGCTCGGTTCGAACGAGGCCAATTCCCTCGGCGCCATAGGAGCGAGCTAGTTCTGCGTCAGCCGGATGGTCGGCGTTGGCCCACACTCCGATGTCCCGAACGGCGTCCGCCCAGCTAAGCAGAACCTTCAGGACCGGGTTTTCAAGGTCAGGGGTCCGGGTTTCGAGCTGTCCGGAGAACACCTCGCCTGTGGTGCCGTCGATCGAGATCCAGTCACCTTCGCTGATGACGTCGTTGCCGACAGTCATGATCCGTTCGGATAGGTCCACGTCGAGTTCGTTGGCGCCGACGACGGCCGGTTTGCCGAACTGACGAGCGACGAGGGCGGCATGGCTGGTGCGTCCACCGCGCGTGGTGAGAATCCCCTCGGCGGCCAGCATGCCGTGGACATCGTCCGGCTTGGTTTCCGGTCGTACCATGACAACCGCCCGTCCGGCAGCTGCCCACTCGGCCGCCAGGTCGGCGTCGAAGGCGACCACCCCGACCGCGGCTCCCGGGGATACATTCAGGGCTGTGGTGAGATGGTGGCCGCCGTCGAACGCGGCTTCTTTACTGGCGGGGGTAAAGGATGGATGGAGGAAGAACTCGACCTGCTCGGGAGAGATCCTTTGCACGGCTTCATTGCGGCTGATGAGGCCTTCGTCAGCGAGATCGACCGCGATCTTGACGGCGGCCTGCGCGGTCCGTTTTCCGTTGCGGGTTTGCAGAATCCACAGGGTTCCTCGTTCAACGGTGAACTCCATGTCTTGCATGTCGCGGTAATGGCGCTCGAGAGAGAGTGCGATGGACTCGTACTGGTTGTAAAGCGTCGGCATTTCGATGGCCAGTTGCGACATCGGCTTGGTGACCCGGATGCCGGC